>DATFCO010000147.1:0-17585 GCA_035253005.1 Rhodanobacteraceae bacterium | reverse complement strand
TGGCCCCAGTACAACGCTGGATGCGCGTTGAAGATTTGCAAACCGCTGCCCAGCAGCACCAGCAGGCAGATCGCGTTGATCCAGTGCATGATCCGCACGGGCAGGCGATGGCGATAGATCACGCGCACGCGGTCGCTGACGCGCGGCGGCGGGCGGATGCCGCCTTGCGTGTCGCCCATCGTTGCGGTGTCGTCTGCCATCTGGATCGAGTGTCCCCGCTGCGCGCGAGCTTACTCCGAATGCAGACCGGAGAAACTTGCGTTGGCTTTCGCAAGCCCGTTCGCCGTGAGCGTAGGCCCGTCAGGGCCGAAGTCGAAAGGCGCTTCGACTTCGCTCGCTTCGCGAGCTACGCTCAGCGCGAACGGCTAGCGGAGAACGCAGATGCAACTAAAAGACAAGCGCATCATCATCACCGGCGCTTTCGGTGCGCTGGGCAGCGCGGTCGTGCAGTCGGCCCTGCAGGCCGGCGCGCAGGTCGCGGCGATCGATCGCGCCGAGGCGCCGCCTGCGGGTGTCGATCTCGGCAATGCGCATCGATTCGGCGGCGTGGATTTGTCCGACGCGGCTGCGGCGAAGCGTGCGATCGATGAAGCGGTGCGCGCGCTCGGCGGTCTCGACGCACTGATCAACATCGCCGGCACGTTCCGCTGGGAAACCGTCGCGGACGGGAAACTGGAAACCTGGGATTTTCTCTACGACATCAACCTGCGCACGGCGGTGGCGGCCTCGCAAGCGGCACTCGCGCATCTGCAACGCGGCGGCCGCATCGTCAACATCGGCGCGCTGTCCGCACTGAAAGCCGGCGCCGGCGTGGGCGCGTACACCGCATCCAAAGCCGGCGTAATGCGCTTCACCGAAGCACTGGCGGAGGAACTGAAGCCGCGCGATATCACCGTCAACGCCGTGCTGCCTTCCATCATCGACACGCCACCGAATCGCGCCGACATGCCGAAAGCCGATTTCGACAAGTGGGTGAAGCCGCAACAACTCGCCGACGTGATCCTGTTCCTGATTTCCGATCGGGCGAGCGCGATCACGGGCGCGCTGATTCCCGTCGTCGGACGCGTTTGAACGCTTGACCTTGCCCCAAGGGCAAGCCGTAGTGTCCGCAACCGATGTCGAATCCATCCGCTTCCGCAAAGCTGTTGCGCATCGGTGAACTGGCCCGCCGCTCGGGCCTGAGCGCCAAGGCGTTGCGCCTGTACGAAGCGCGAGGTCTGCTGAAACCCGACGCGCATTCGGCCAGCGGCCACCGGCTGTACGGCGCGAAGGCGCTGGCGCGGCTGTCCGAGATCGCCGTGCTGAAGCGCGCCGGGTTCACGCTGGCGGAGATCGGTTCGCTGCTGCAACGCAAAGCTTCCGCAGTGACTTTGGTCGAGGCGCGCATCGTTGCCTTGCGTCGCGAGGTGCAGTCGCGATCGCGTGCGCTCGCCGCGCTCGAACGCGCGTGGCGCGGGCTGGATTCGGCGTCCAACGACATCGACCGGTTACTGGAGAACATCAAGATGAGCGAGAAACTGGACATGCGTTTCAGCGAGGCGGAAATCGCCGAGTTCAAGCGCCGCGCGGAAATCATGGGCA
Organism: Rhodanobacteraceae bacterium; assembly: GCA_035253005.1. GTDB lineage: Bacteria > Pseudomonadota > Gammaproteobacteria > Xanthomonadales > Rhodanobacteraceae > 66-474. The sequence continues at coordinate 16,004 of DATFCO010000147.1, read as the reverse complement.
AGCATTTCACCGAGGAAGAGCGCCAGCAGATGCGCAAGCGTGCCGAGCAACTGGGCGATGAAGGCATGCGGCAGGCGCAGGAGGAATGGCCGCGGTTGATCGCGTCCGTGCGCGCGGCGATGGACGCCGGCAAACCCGCGACCGATCCGGAAGTGCTGGAGATGGGCCGCCGCTGGCACGCGCTGGTGAATGCCTTCACCGGCGGCGACGCCAATATCGCGCGCAAGTTGAAATCCGCTTACGACGACAATCCGCAGATCATGGCCGCGCAGGGAATGGACCCGAAGATGTTCGCCTACATCCGCGAAGCGATGCAGGCGGCGGGGTTGAAGTTTGGCGCTGGATGAGCGGCTATCGCCCGAGCGCGGCGATGAACTCTTCCGCGCTCACGCTTGCTTGTTTCAATGCGCCGGCGAGCGTACCAACCTTCAACTCCCGATGAGTTGGAATCACGCAACCTGAATTTCCGCGGCGAAGTACGACATGACTGCCGCGTTGTCGAACGACTGTAAAGCCGAGCCGCTCCAGTGCGCGGATTGCGGCTGCGCCGGAAATATTCGGGAGTTTTGGCATGTCCTCGGCTCAGTTCGCTTTTTGTCGAGGATGCACAGTTTGAAGCGGGCTTCAAGTGAATTACGCGTGCCTCGCAACCTGAAACGTGGTGACCAGCGGCTGTCCGGAAATCCGCAACGGAAACTCTTCCAGATAAAGTTCGGTTGCCTCGCGCAAGTTGGCGATCGCTTCTTCCACGCTTTCGCCTTGCGTGGTGGTGCCGGTTTCCGGGTTCATGGCGGTAAAACCGCCCTCCGGAGCGGGGATCAGAACTGCGGTCAACAACATGGCTGATTTCCTCGGCAGCGCGGCAAGTATACGCCCTCGTCCATCGGGTCCTTCATCTCAATAGCTGCAAAACGTTGATCAGGATCTCGGCGTGCGCGATTCAACCGTGACCGCTTGTTGCCGCTGCCGCTGGAGCCTGCGGCGCATTCTTCTTGCTCGTCTCGTAAGCCTCGAGCGCGCCAATGGTGTCTTGGTTGATTTTCTGTACCTGCGGCATCAGCGTGACCATCATGCCTTGCACCATCTGCATGAGGTGAGCCATCAGCACCGGCATCTTCGAGATCATCGATTGGCCAGACGGGGTTCGGTAGAAGGCCAACATGTCGTCGATCTCCTTTTGAGTAAAGGTTTCGCGATAAAGATTTATATACATCGGCTCCATCTTGTCCCATGACATCTGCTGCATCAGCAGATCGTTCAATTTGCTGATTTCAGCATCAAGGATTTTCTGCTCGCCAGCGTCGACAGGATGGCCTGCCATTGCTTGCTGCACGGATTTCCGCAACATCCCGTCCATTTGAGCCATGGTGGTATCCACTAGCTTGTGTGCTTGTGTCACTTGCAGCAATTCTTGTATCGAAGCCTCATTGGCTGCATTTTCCGCCGCGTATGCGGGCAACGCTGCGAAAGCAAAACACAACCCGATTACCGCGAGAGCGTGAAGGCGCATATTTGTCCCCTTGTTGGTTTTGAATTCAACGTTGATGCATCACATTATACGCTCGCCTGCTTTCACTTTTCCGGCTTCACATATGTCGAAAACAGCTCGTGGATGCGGCGGTATTCGTCGTACCAGTCGTCGGCGTGCTTGAAGTCGTGCCGTTCCATCGGGTAGAGCGACATCCAGAAGTTATTCTTGTGCAGCTCTATGAAGCGCTGGTAGAGCCGGATCGAATCGCCCGGCATCACGTTGTTGTCGAGCAGGCCGTGGTTGATCAGCAGCGGGTCCTGCAGGGCGGCCGCGTATTCGATCGGCGAACTGGTCTCGTATGCTTCCGGGTCGATCTGCGGATCGTTGAGGATATCGGACGTGTAGTCGTCGTTGTAGCTGGTCCAGTCGGAAGGCGGACGCTGCGCCGCACCCGCGGCGAATTCGCCCGGCGCACGCAACAACGCCATCTCGGTCATGAAGCCGCCGTACGAACCGCCGTAAATGCCCACGCGCTTCGGATCCACCGAGTGGTTCTCCACAAGCCAGGCCTTGCCGTCCAGCAGGTCTTCCAGCTCCGGATGACCCATGTGCCGGTAGATCGCGTCGCGCCAATCGCGGCCGTAGCCCGCACTCGCGCGGTAATCCATGTCGAGCACTGCATAGCCTTCCTGCGCCAGCAAGTTGTTGAACATCTGCTCGCGAAAGTAGTACGACCAGCCCTTGGTCACGTCCTGCAGGTAGCCCGCACCGTGTACGAACAGCACGGCGGGATGCGGATGCGACGCGTCGTAATTCGCGGGTTCGTAATACTTCGCCCAGATGCCGAAATGGCCGTGGCTGCTCGGCACCTGCACGAATTGCGGTTCGATCCAGTGCATCGCCTTGTATTGCGGGGTGCGCGTGTCGGTGAGGTCGTGCGGGTTGGAACCGTCGCTGTTCACCACCGCGAGCTGCGGCGGGATGTAAGCCGACGAATGCAGCACCGCGAGTTTGCCGCCGTCGGGCGAAAGCGTGAACAGTTGACTGCATTCCGCGCAGGCGACGCCCTGATAATGCGTCACCTGCTGCATCGCGCCGCCCGCGGCCGGCACGCGATAGATGTCGTATGCGTACGGCGCCTGCTTGTTGGAGAGCACGTAAAACCACTTGTCGTCCGGAGACAGCACTGGCATCGAAACCTCGTAACCGGTTCCGGTGAGCGCACGAGCCTTTCCGCCCTCCGGCTTTACGTAGAGCTGCGCCCAGCCGGACGCTTCCGATTCGAACCACAGCGTGCGGCCCTCGTGCAGCCAGCCAAAATCATTGAAGGTCCAGTTGATCCAGGCCGGGTCGGTCAGGCGGTTCTCGGTGACCAGCTCGTGATCTTTGAAATCCACCGTGGCGATCCAGCGATCCTTGTGATCGTTGGCGATCAGTTCGATCGCTGCATTGCCGGCATCGTCGCTCCAGACGACGGCGGGTTTGCCGCTTTCGCCCGCCGCGATGAAGCCCAGCGACACGGCGCGCGTCTTCGGCGCTTCAATCGACTTTGCCTCGTCGTCGTGGCCTTCCTTCTTCAATTGCGCGATGCGCTTGTCGCGCAATGCCTTCAGCGGATCGTCGTGGATGCCGGGCAGATCGTCGGTCGAGAGCGGGTATTGCTTATGCGCGCGCAGGTCCAGCAGCACCAGCGATTCCGCCGCCGGCGGATTGCGGCCGACGTAGGTGCGCGCCTTTTCCGCTTCCGGATAACCGGAGTCATCGACGTAGTGCGTGACGGTCGGCTGCCGTCCATCCTCATGGCTCTTGGGCGAGGTGATCACGATCATCCAGCGCGCATCCGGCGCAAGCGAGCTGCCGTCGATCTTGATGTCGTCGCCGAGATAGAAAGGCGACGCCGCTCGCGAGGCGTCTTCCTCGTCGAGCGTGCGCTCGCGTGCCTTCTGCGCGTCCTTGTCGGCCTTGATCTCGCGCAGCGTGGAAAACAGATGCAATTGCAGGCGCTCGAGCTGGGCGGGCTTCTTGGCGTCGGGATCCTTCTCCGCCTTCAGCGTGGCGGCCGGTCCCGTGGTGCCGGTCGCGAGATCGCAGACCATCCAGTCGTCGCCCTCGTGCCAGCTCAGCAGGCGGCCGTCCGGCGAGAATTGCAGCTCGCCGCGCGACGCGTCGCTGCGCGTGATCTGGCGCGTCGTGCCGGCGGGCAGATCGCGCACGAATACATCGCCGTGGCGCAGGAACGCGGCGCGATCGTGCGCACGATCGAAGACGGCCACGCCATCGGCCTTGGCCAGTTGCGCATCGTCAAGCTTCACCGGAGCGCCGCCCGACGCGTCCACGCGATAGAGATCGCGCAATTGCGAACCCTGGCGCTTGAGTTTGAAGTAGACGCTGCGGCCATCGACACTCCAGTAGGCGTCTTCCACCGGCGGGCCGATCCAATCCGGGTCGGCCATGATCTGTGCCAGGGTGAGCGCTCCGGATTCCGTGGATGCGGATTGCGGCGCGGCGTGTGCCGAGGCGAAGACCAGCGCGGCGGACAAGCCGGCGAGGGCGATGGGACGCATGGGAGGCTCCGCAGCAAAAGGCGCAGGATATCCGTCCGCGCCTGCGCCGCAACGGGCCGGAAGTCGTGCATTGGAATGGGAGACGAGAGACGCCAACGCGCCACATTGATAGGCTTTCGGCTCCCTCTTCCCGTCTCCCGTCTCACATGCTCGAAACCATCGAACGGCTGACCGCACCCGATCCCACTCACAGCATCATCGTGCTGCACGGCTTGGGCGCCGACGGCAACGACTTCGCGCCCATCGTGTCGCAACTGGTGCACGCGGATTGGCCGCCGTTGCGTTTCGTGTTCCCGCACGCGCCGGTGCGGCCGGTCACGGTCAATTCGGGGATGCTGATGCGCGCGTGGTACGACATTGCCGGTTTCGATCTGTCGCAGCGGCAGGACGAAGCCGGCGTGCGTGCATCCGTAGCGCAGGTCGAACAATTGATCGCGCGCGAAGAGCAGCGCGGCGTAGCCGCGGAGAACGTGATCCTCGCCGGCTTTTCACAAGGTGGCGCGGTGGCGCTGGCGACCGGCCTGCGCCACGGTCAGCGGCTGGCCGGCATCGTCGCGCTTTCCACGTATCTGCCGATTTCCGAAATCATCGCCGCCGAGCGCCACTCGGCGAATGCGCAACTGCCGATCTTCATGGCGCACGGCACGTTCGATCCGGTGGTGCCGTTGCGGCTCGGTGAAATCTCTCGCGAACTGCTGCGCGGCTTCGGCCATCCGCTGGAGTGGCACGTGTATCCGATGGCGCACCAGGTTTGTCCGCAGGAGATCTACGATCTTGCAGACTGGCTCACGGAGCGCTTCGCTGCCTGACGCGGCATACTGCGCGCGGGAGAAAGGGGACGATGCCCGAGCGCACAAACCAGTCGTCTGGCGAAGCCGTGGCGCTGCCGCAGTTCTGCACCTGGGCGGCGGTGTTCGCGTTGATCGTGGTTGCCGAGCTGGTGGTCGTGATCGCCGCGCTGGTGCCCGACTCCGGCATGAGCTTCCGCGCTTTCAGCATGGCCAGTGCATTTGCGGTCTGGCTGGCGCTGCTATGCGCGTTGATGCTCTGCAAACTCACCCCGCTGCTAACGCATTGGCCCGGGCGCACCGGTTACATGCTCACCTGCGTCGCCCTGGTTGCGATCGTCGCAGCAGCGAGTGCGATCATCGGCTGGCTGGATCACTCCCTCGGTTTCGGATTGACGCCCGCCTCGCTCGCGCGTTTCGTGCTGGGCGATGCGGCATTGGCTGCGCTGCTGGGTGCGGCGCTGTTGCGCTATTTCTATGTGCTGGCGGAATGGCGCGCGCGGTTGGCCGCGGTGGCGCGCGCGCAATTCGAGGCGCTGCAGGCGCGCATCCGCCCGCATTTCCTGTTCAACAGCATGAACACCGTCGCCGCGCTGGTGCGGGTGAATCCCGCCGCAGCAGAACGCACGGTGGAGGATCTCACCGAACTGTTCCGCGCCGCGCTCGGTGAAGATCAACGCGTAAGCACGCTGGGCGAAGAACTGGCGCTGGCCGATCGCTATCTCGCCATAGAGCAGTTGCGTCTGGGAGAACGGCTGCGCGTGGAACGCGATCTGGACAATCTGCCGCTGGCGCTGGAAGTTCCGCCGTTGCTGTTGCAGCCGCTGGTTGAGAACGCGGTGTATCACGGCATCCAGCCGCTGCGCGAAGGCGGCGTGGTGCGCATCCGCGGCAAGCGCGCCGGCGGCGCGGTCGAAATCGAAATCGAAAACCCCGTTCCCGATGACGCGCCGGTGCAACGCAACGGACACGCACAGGAGAACGTGCGGCGCCGCATCGCCTACCACTTCGGCGCGCGCGCCGCCCTGGAGACTGCGATCGTGGATGGCTGCTACCGCGCGACCGTGCGCTTCCCGCAACCGGCGAGCGGATGACGTGCGCATCCTGATCGCCGATGACGAACCGCTGGCGCGCACGCGGCTTTCCGCCTTGCTTTCGGAATGCGAAGGCGCGGAGGTGGTCGGCAGCGTGGCCGATGGCGAGGCCGCGCTCTCCGCGTGCATCGCGCTGAAGCCCGACGTGCTGCTGGCCGACATCGCCATGCCGGGCATGGACGGGCTCGCGCTGGCGCGGCGGCTGCAATCGTTGCCGCAACCACCGCAACTGGTGTTCTGCACGGCGTACGACGCGCACGCATTGAGCGCCTACGAATTGCGCGCGGCGGACTACCTGCTGAAACCGGTGCGCATCGAACGATTGCGCGAAGCGCTGGCGCGCGCACAAGCCTTGCGCGCACGCACGCACGCCGTGTCGCGCGAAACCCTGACCGCGCGCGTGCGCGGCACGGTGCTGCGCATCCCGCTGGAAGAGGTGTTCTATCTCACCGCGGACGAAAAATACGTGTCGGTACACCGCGAAGGCGACAGCGTGCTGATCGAGGATTCGCTGAAGAGCATCGAAACCGCGTTCCCGCAACGCTTCGTGCGCATCCATCGCAACTGCCTGGTCAATGCGGCACGCCTGCTGGGCATGAAACGCGACGCGCAGGGAGAAATGCTCGCGCTGATCGCGGGAACGTCCGACACGCCGGAAATCAGCCGCCGCAATCTGCCGGCGGTGAGGAAATGGCTGAAGGGGTGAGGTCGAGCGTTTGCGCGATGCGTTGAATCGCATCGCGCGCTCGACCGAACGCCCGAAGCAGGATGCTGAGCGCCGGGTTGCTTGGCGAGCGCTGGACGCGCGAGCCTAGCAACGAGTGAGTTGTGAGTAGTGAGTCGAAACATGCGATGCTTTCACCACTCACCACTTACCACTCACATGCTTCTCCGCATCGCCACCCGCAAAAGTCCGTTGGCACTGTGGCAGGCCGAGCACGTCGCTGCGCGTTTGCGCGAGGCGCATCCGGAGCTGCGGGTGGAACTGGTGCCGTTGTCCACGCGCGGTGACGAGGTGCTGGATCGCTCGCTCAACGAGATCGGTGGCAAAGGGCTGTTCCTGAAAGAACTGGAAATCGCGTTGGCGAACGACGAAGCCGACATCGCGGTGCATTCGCTGAAGGACATGCCGGCTGCATTGGAGCGGGGCTTCGCGATCGGCGCGGTAATGGAGCGCGGCGATGTCGCCGACGCTTTCGTCAGCAACGAGTTCGGATCGCTTGAAGATCTACCACGCGGCGTGCGCGTGGGCACGTCTTCGCTGCGCCGCGCCGCGCAGGTGCGCGCCGCGCGTTCCGATCTGGAGATCGCCGATCTGCGCGGCAACGTCGGCACGAGGTTGTCGAAACTGGATGCGGGTCATTACGCGGCGATCGTGTTGGCTGCGGCGGGCTTGCAGCGGCTCGGTTTGCCGCAGCGCATCCGCGCACGCCTGGCGCCACCAGGTTGGTTGCCTGCACCGGGGCAGGGCGCGATCGCGGTGGAAACGCGCGCGGACGATGCGCGCGTCGCCAAATTCATTTCCACACTGGACGATGCCGACGCGCGCCGCACCACCGCGGCCGAACGCGCGCTCAATGCCGCACTGGGTGGCGACTGCACGCTGCCGCTGGGCGCGTGGTGCGAAATCGACGGTGGTGAATTGCATTTGTACGGATTGCTGGGCGATGCGCGCGACGGCCGAGTGCTGCGCGCGGACGCGCGCGGCGAAGACCCGCTGAAACTCGGCGGCGAAGTCGCGCGGCGGCTGCGCGAACAGGGCGGAGAGGCGTTGTTGACAAGACGGGAGACGGGAGACGGGAGACGGAAGGAGTAGAAGCACCGGCTTTTGTCTCTCGCTTCCCGTCTCTCCTCTGTCGTTATTTGCCGCCGATGCTGTACACCAGATTGGTGGTCAGCAACTGGTCCGAGTGCTGCGTGCCCGGCGTGATGTTGCTGTTGTAGCGCGTCTGGTAACCGACCTTCAGCGCCAGCGCCTTGGTCATGCTGACCGCCAGCGCCGCATCGTTCTGGTAGAACTTGTTCTGCGCGCCGGCTTCGGCCAGCAGCGTGTCCTCGAAGCTGGCGTTGTCGGTCAGCCGGCGCTTGTAGTTCACCAGGCCGCGGCCGATCGCTTCGTCCTTGGAATCCGGATGTACCTGCGTCACCGTCGGCGGCGTGGTGCTCTCGTCCACCACGGTGTAATCCTGCGGACGATAGCGCTTGTAGCCGGGGCCGATCTCGAAGGACAACTCGTTGCGCGCGTCCTTCAGCGCGATGTAGCCGAAGCCGAGCGACGCGACTTGCTCCCAGCGGTTCGCGGCGAAATCGTCGTGGTCGTAGCGCAGGGCGCCCACCACGTAGCTGCGCGGGTTGAATTTGTAGCCGCTCGATGCGCCCGCTTCCACGCGATTGGCGGTGGTGTCATAGCTGGTCGCGTAACCGGTGGTGACGCCGTCCACCACGATCGGTGTTTTCACTTCGCCCTTGGAGCGCAACGCGCTCAGGAAGAAATCGTCCTTCCAGGTGTCGTCCTGGTAGCCGAGTTTCAATTTGGCGTCCAGATTTTCCGAATGCGTGTTGCCGCGCGCCGCGGCGAAACCGAGCTCGCCGCTGCCCGACCACGACTGCGAAGACGAATCGAAATTCTGCGTGTCGTTATCGGCCGCCTGTGCCAGCAGCGGCAGGCTGAGCGCGGCCAATGCGATAAAGACTGTGTGGCGGATGCGTGGCATCGGGCCTCCTCCTTGTTCTTGTCACGAAAATGTTTCGACAGGAGGATGGCGCGAAAGTTCGCTTGAGAAGTGCGGACATGAAGTCCGCTTTTTTTGGACTTACCGGGTACGAGGAAGTTTGCGGACCAGACGGTCTTGCTTGAAAGAGCGATCAAAGACGATCGCAAATATCAACCGAAATATCCTGCTACAGCGTGCTTCGCCTGCGCGAAGAACAACCACCGTTCCACGAACAAACCGGCGATGCACAGCAGCGCCGCGGCGGTTGCGCAGCCTTGTTGCGTGGCCGGCCAGACCAGCGCCGCGATCAGCAGCAGCGAAGGCGCGAAGAAGAACAAGGCCAGCGCGATGCCGCGCAACCTGCGCGCGTGCTTGCGCGCCAGCACGAAAGCCATTTCGCGCGTGAGGTAGGTTTCTTCCGTGCTCGGCGCTTCGAAAGCGCGAACGGCGCCGAAGCGATCGAGGCCGGTCGCGTGACCGGTATCCGGAGCGCGCAAGGCATCGATACGTTTCCAGTAAATGAACTTCAATCCGACTGCGATCAGTGCGAGCGCCAGCAATCCCAGTGCGAACGGCCCGGCCAGAATGCCGGGATTGAACGCGAGGTAAGCCCACAGCCACAACCCGCCCGACCAGACGCCGAACAGCAGATACAACGGCAGTACGCTCGGGTCGCGCCAGGCGGCGATCGGTTTCAGCGATGTATAAATGCGCGCGGTGCAGAACAACGTGATCAGCGCGCACACGCAAAGCAACGCGCCGGCGATGCGTGTCGGGATGAACTGATGGTCGCCGCGCGCCAGTCCGGCCACTGCGAGCATCGGCAAGTAAGTCGCGACGGATGCCAGGCCTTCGCGCGACAGCCACGAAGAATCCCATTGCGAGAACGCGCGCCACGCGCGCGCCGGCCGGCCGAGATGCAAGGTCGAGGACAACAATCCCACGCTGGCGAACACGAAACCGATCGCCAGCGGCGCCAGCACGTTGCCACGCCCGGGTGGATAGACGCCGATCGCGAGCGCGCCGCCCAGTAGCGCCCACAATCCGAATCCCGCGCCCGAAAGCACGGTGAAGAAGATCACCGACAGCGCGGGTTTCAAATTTGCACGTTCCCGATTATGTTCATCGCGAAAGCACCCGGTCCATCCACCGCAGCAACGGCGGCAATTCCGAAGCATCGACGGTTTCTTCCGGCGTCGCGTCCGCGGCGATGTGCGAACCGTCACGTCGCGGGCGCGGCGGCAGGTACTTGTTGACGGGTCGATAGCCGAATTCCGGCATCAGTTCGTAACCTCCACGTTGCGCCACCAGTTGCGAGATCGCCGATTTCGGATCGCCCAGATCGCCGAAATGCCGCGCGCGCGTGGGACAAGCCATCACGCAAGCCGGCTGGCGATCCGATTCATCCAGCGCCTCGTTGTAGATGCGATCCACGCACAGCGTGCATTTCTGCATCGTGCCGCGCTTGTCCGGGCGGCCATCCGCTTGCTTGTGCGGCCGTTCCAGCGAAATCTCGCGCGCGCCGTAGGGGCAGGCCCACGCGCACAACTGGCAACCGATGCACTTGTCTTCGTCCACCAGCACGATGCCGTCTTCCGCGCGCTTGTAGCTCGCGCCGGTGGGACACACAGTCACGCAGTCCGGCGTCTCGCAGTGCAGGCACGAGCGCGGGAAGTGGACCATCTGCACGGGAGACGGGAAGCGAGAGACGGGAGACGAAAGCGTATCCCCGCTGTGCTCTTCAACGTTTCTCGTCTCCCGTCTCCCGTCACCCGTCACTTCGTAGGTATGCACCCGGTTGAACCACACACCCTGCGGTCCCGCGCCGTAGGGTTCGCTGTCCGGCAGCGGTCCGAAGTGGCCGCCGTCGTTCCATTCCTTGCACGCCATCGCGCAGGCGTGGCAGCCCACGCAGGTATTCAGATCGATCACCAGGCCGAGTTTCTTTTTCGAGGGTGCTGGAAGCGCAGTCATGCTTTTGCCCCCTCTCCCGCTTGCGGGAGAGGGTTGGGGTGAGGGGAGGTCAAAGCGAAAAGTATCGCTTCCAGCACGGCTTCGGTCTGCATCAGCATGTCGCTGTTCCAGAAACGCAGAACCCGGAAACCTGCGCGTTCGAGCGCAGTAGTCCGGGCGCGATCTTGTATTTGGGTACCAGCGTGTTGGCCGCCATCGAGTTCGATGATAAGCCGGTGCTCCATGCAAACGAAGTCGGCGATGTAGTTGCCCAACGGAACTTGCCGACGAAATTTGAATCCGCCCAGATTGCGGTTGCGCAAATGATGCCAGAGCAGCCGTTCGGCGTCTGTGCTTTGTAGGCGCAGCGCCCGCGTTCGCGACTGCCGGATTTGTTTTCGCAAGTGTTTCCCTCACCCTGACCCTCTCCCATAAATGGGAGAGGGAATTTCAGAACGGCCAGAACCTCGGGATCAGGATCATCGACAACGCGCAGAATAACCCGATCAGCGGGATACCCACTTTCATGAAGTCCGTGAAGCGGTATCCGCCCGCGTAGTAGACCATCGTGTTTGTCGGATAGCCCACCGGCGTCGCGAACGAAGTGGCCGCGGCGAAGGCGACCGCCACCACGAACGGATGCGGATCCACATGCATTACGTGCGCGATGCTGATGGCGATGCCGATCATTAGCACCACCGAAGGATTGTGGCCCATCAATTCGGTCAGCAGCGCGGTCAGCAGATACACCATCAGCAACCCGGCCAGCGGGCCGTGATTGCCGACCATCGACATGCCGCCTTCGACCACGTACTTCGATAACCCGGTTTTTTCGATCGCGATCCCCAACGGCAGGATCGCGCCCAGCAGGATGATGATCTTCCAGTCCATCGCTTCGTACACGTCCTTGCGGCCGAAACAGCGCGTCAGCGCCATCGCGACCACGCCGCAGATCGCCGCGATGGGGATCGGCAGCCAGCGCAGGCCGGAGACGATCACCACCGCCAGCATGATCGCCACCGCGACAATTGCCTTGTAGGCCGGGCGCCGCGCGTCGGTGCGCTCATTGAGGACGATGAAGCGGTCGTCGGTGCGTACCTTGGTGATGGCGGTTTCCGGCACCAGCAACATCAGCACGTCGCCGGTTTCGAGCGCAATGCGGCTCATCTTCTCTCGCAGCACGCGTCCGCGGCGGTGGATCGCCAACACGGTGGCGTCGTAGCGCAGTTGCAGGTCGATCTCCCGCAGCGTGCGTCCTTCCAGCGGGCTGGCCGGCGTCACCATCACTTCCAGCAGCACGCGCGCCTGGCCGTCGTCACGGCTGTGCTTGAACTCCGGATCGATCTCCAGCTTGCTCTGCTTGCGGAATTCCTCCAGCGCCTCCCAATCGCCGCGCATCAGCAGCACATCGCCGATCTGCAGCTTCTGCGTGCGCGGCGACCACACGTGCTCCTCGCCGCGCAGCAGCTCCAGCGGATAGACGCCGTGCTTTTCGCCGAGCTTCGCCTCGGCGATGGTCTGACCGACCAGATCGGATTCGGACATCACCTTCAGCTCGGTGACGTACTTGCCGACCTGCATCACGTCCGGCGCTTCAGCATCGATGTGCCGCGGCAGCAGCCAGCGCCCGATCACCATCAGGTAGATGATCCCCGCGATCGCCAGCAGCACGCCCAGCTTGGTGAATTCGAACACGCCCAGCGGCGCCAGCCCGTGTTTCTGCGCCAAGGTGTCGGTCAGCAGGTTGGACGAGGTGCCGATCAGCGTGCACACCCCGCCCATCTGCGCGGCATAGGCCATCGGCATCAGCACGCGCGCGGGCGAAGTGCTGGTGCGGGCGCACACGCGCAGCGCCAGCGGCACGAAGGTCGCCACCAGCGCCACGTTCTTGATGAACGCGCCCAACGGCGCGATCGCCAGCATCATGCCCAGCGTCAGCAGCCACGGTTTCTTGATGCGCGAAAGCAAACGGATCAGCGGATCCAGCGCGCCGGAACGCTCGATGCCCATCGACAGCGCGAACATCGCCGCCACGGTCACGGTGGCTTCGTTGCTGAAGCCGGACAGCGCTTCCTCCGGCGTGACGATCCGCAGCACCATCAGCAGGGCGAGCGCGATCAGCGCAACGATGTCGATGCGCACCTTTTCGCTGGCGAACAATCCCACCGCGAAAATGATGATCGCGGCGGTGGCCCACGCTTGCCAGCTCATTCAAGACCCTCCGCGCGCAACGCGCAGATCCAGTGCCAGCCTTTGCCCATGTGCCCGCCTTCCCCGGTGAAACGGTGCGCGCGCAAGACCCCGGCCGATCCGGAACCGGCGAAGGTCAAGCGGCGTTTCCGACATTCTGGCCGTGCGGCTGCGCTTCGCGCAACTCGACGCGGTGTCCGGGCTCTTGCGGCTGCGGATCGCGCTCCATCCGTACCCGCAGGTCGAACCAGGCCGCCTGTCCGGTGACCGGATCGGCATTGCTGTACTCGCCGGCGCCGTCGCGCTCGCCGATCAGGTCGTTCAGAAGGAAACCATCCACGAATTCCGGCGCCTGATTTCCCAGTTTCCACGCGCCGCGCTTCTTGCCGATCGCGTTCCACGTCCAGACCGTGCCCGGCGCGGTCGCCGCGTGCGCACGCACCTGCACACGGATGCGTCCGCGCTTTGATGCGATCCACGCCCAATCGCCGTCTTCGATGCCGTGCTCGGAGAGCGTGCGCGGATGCGCGTACAGGTAATTGCGCGCGGCGATCTGCCGCAGCCAGCGGTTCTGCGAGCCCCAGGAGTGGTACATGAACATGGGGCGCTGGGTGATGGCGGAGAGTGGATATTCGTGCAAGCAGCCGTCCATGGCGCGCTCTCCCATCGGCATCCCTGCCTCAGCCTCATCCGGCGCAGGCGATGCCTTCGTGGCATCGCCTATGCGCGCCGGATTCGACCAAAACGGCACCGGATCGAAGAACCTCTCCACGCGCGCCCGCTCGCGTTCCGGCGGTTGCACCGCGCCATGTCCCTGCGCCGCCAGGCGAAAGCGTTGCAGCGTTTCGCAGTACAACTGCAAGGTGATCGGCTCGGTCGAACCGACGAATCCCATCGCTTGCGCCCATTGCAGGTAATCGCGATTGGCGAAGCGGTAATACGCGCCGCTTTCCGGAACACGCGCCTCGAAGTGGCAGCCGTGTTCGCGATAGCGCTGCAATTGATCCGGATTCGGCGCGCCCTTGCCTTGGCTCGCGCCATTCGCGCCGCGCCAGCCGGCCAGCAAGCCCACGCCCGGTGCGCGTTCGTGCCGCACGATGTAGTCGGCGTAATCGCGGTACTTCGCTTTGCCGTTTTCGTCGACCAAGTTCGGCAATTTCAGACGCGCGCCGAGCTCCAACAGCACGTCCTGGAACGGCCGCACATCGCGGTCTGGTCGCGTGACCGGCACGCGGATCGCATCGGCCGCCGCATCGGCATCGGAAATCGGGCGATCCAGCAGGCTGATGCAGTCGTAACGCTCGAGATATGTCGTGTCCGGCAGCACCAGATCGGCGAATGCCACGGTTTCCGAATCGTACGCGTCCGCGTAGATGACGTGCGGAATCTTGTATTCCCCGTTCGCACCGCGCTCGCACAGCAGCTTGCGCGTGTGCGCGGTATCCATCGCAGAGTTCCAGCCCATGTTGGCCATGAACAGGAACAGCGTATCGATCTTGTACGGATCACCGACCACGGCGTTGCGAATGACCGATTGCAACATGCCGTGTGCGGCCAGCGGATAGCTCCACGAAAATGCGTGATCGATGCGGCGCGGCTGACCGTTTTCATCGACCAGCAAATCTTCCGGCGACACCGGATAGCCCAGCGGATTGCCGTTGAGTGAACCATCTGCTTTGCTCGCGTTGCCGGGCCGGTTGGCCGGCGGTGCGGACTTCGGATACGGCGGCTGGTAACGAAAGCTGCCCGGCGTATCGATCGCGCCCAGCAGCATCTGCAACACATGGATCGTGCGGCAGGTGTGGAAACCATTGGCGTGTGCGCTGATTCCGCGCATCGCGTGCATCGAAACCGGGCGCCCGGTCATCTTTTCGTGCGTGCGGCCATGAGTGTCGCTCCATCGAATCGGCAATTCGATCGCGTCGTCGAATGCGATGTGCACGAGTTCGGACGCGAGGCGGCGGATGGTGTTCGCATCGATCCCGCAGCGCGACGCCACGTTTTCTGGTGCGCAGTCGTCTGAAAGAAATCTTTCGGCCAGCAACTGGAAAGACGGCACCGCGTGTCGTCCGTCGGGCAGGATGTATTCGCCGGCGATCAGCGGCGCGATATCTGGCTGCGTGGCATCGACGAGCCGTCCGTCGCGCAACGCGCACAATGGTTTGCCTTCCGCATCGCGCGCGATCAATCCGTCATCGGCCGCACCCACGTCGCGGATCACCAAATGGTGCGCATTGGTGTAGCGCACCAGATATTCGAAATCTATTGCGTCGGTGCGCAGCAATTCGTGGATCAAGGCGCCGGCCAGCAGGCCGTCGGTGCCGGGGTTGATCGCGATCCACTCGTCCGCGATCGCGCCGTAACCGCTGCGCACGGGATTCACGACGACGATCTTTGCACCACGAGCTTTCAACTTTCCCAAACCGAGCTTGATCGGATTGGAATCGTGATCTTCGGCCACGCCCCAGAGCATCAGGTATTTCGTGCGTTCCCAATCCGGCTCGCCGAATTCCCAGAACGAACCGCCGAAGGTGTACATGCCGGCGGCGGCCATGTTCACCGAGCAGAAACCGCCGTGCGCGGCATAGTTGAGGGTGCCGAACTGCTGCGCCCACCAGCCGGTCAATGCCTGCGACTGATCGCGGCCCGTGAAGAAGGCCAGCTCGTCCGGACTGCGCGCGCGAATGTCGGCAAGCCACTTCGTCGCGAGGTCGAGCGCTTCCTCCCATTCGATTTCGCGGAATTGGCGCTCGCCGCGTTCGCCGGTTCGCAGCAGCGGTTTGCGCAATCGCGCCGGCGAGTAGTGCTGCATGATGCCTGACGAACCCTTGGCGCAGATCACGCCACGGTTGACCGGATGTTTCGGATTGCCGTCGATGTAGCGCACGCGGCCATTTTTCAGATGCACTCTGATCCCGCAGCGGCACGCGCACATGTAACAAGTCGTTTCCTTGACCTGATCGCCGGTGGGTTCATTGAGTTTGAGATTGCGATGCGGCATTGGATTTCCAAGCCGTCATTCCCGCGCAAGCGGGAATCCAGTGACTTTGCCGTCCATGGCACTGGATCCCGGCCAATCCATGGCCGGATGACGGTAGTGTGAGACGGATGATGGTAGCCGATGCCGCTTGCCGGCTGCATCGCGTGCGCGCATCCTTGCTCAACTCAATTGACATCCAACGCCATGGACCGCTACGAGCGCATCCTCACCCTGCACCGCATCTTCAAGG
>DATFCO010000146.1:0-5096 GCA_035253005.1 Rhodanobacteraceae bacterium | reverse complement strand
GGCGGCAACACGAAAACATGCGTTTTCGCCGCACGGCGAGCGAGCGGCGTGAGGCTTTTGTCCAGACCCACTCCGTAGATCAGAGTCGGACGAAGAATCGTGCAAACGGCGCCACGCGATTCGCAAGCGCGCATCAAAGTCTGTTCGCCCTCGCGCAACCGCTGTGCAAGTGCGCGTTCGGCTGCGACAGGCGATTGGCGCTTGCTCTCCGCGCTCATGGAGCTGGTGGCGACCACGCGTTCCAGCGCCGGCAAGCGCGTATTCGAAATCCACGCGGCCAGTGCATCCAATGGTGCGAAGCATGCGATCGATTCGATTTCGCTGAAGTCGCCCTGCAAACGTTCCGGAAGTTCGCCGCGCAGCCAATGTGCGCCCTGCTCTCGATCTTGTTGCGGCGAACGCGACACCGCGATCACCCGCACGCCTTCCGCGCTCAACATCGGCAGGAGGCAATAGCCGATCTGGCTGCTGGCGCCGAACACCAGCGTCGAGCCGACGCTGGCCGACTTGGGCGTCATTGAAAAAACTTCCGGGCTGGTCTTCCCGCGTTGGAAGAGCGGGAACCGGGAACGGGGAACAGGGACAAAAACAAAACTTCCGTTCCCGGTTCCCTGTTCCCCGTTCCCGCTTCAATTCCCATAACCGATGCGGTTATCCACTTCCGATATACGCGGATCGTCCGGGGTCAGGCGGCGCGCTTCGTCGAGCGCACGCCGCGCATCGTCGTAGCGGCCTTGGTCGGCCAGCGTGCGTGCGCGATCCAGCCAGGCGCCGCCGAGATCGTGCTGCATCATCGGCAACGCGGCGTCGCCGGGGCTCAGCTGCTGCAGGGTCGCCAGCAGATCGCCGGCACGATCGAGTTTCCCGCCCTGCATGGAACGCGCGAACAGGTTACGCGCGATCTGCGGCAGTGCCTGCAAACCCGACTGCGCGGCCGCGTTGTTGCCGTCGATGCCGAGCGCGGCGCGGTACAGATCGTAGGCGCTGTCGCCCGGCGGCAGCATCAATTCGCCCCTGCGTGCGGCTGCATCGGCCTGCTGCACCAGTTGCGCGACCTTCGCCGACTGCGCGGGCGTCAACACGGGCGGAGGCGGCTCGCCCTGCGTGTCGTTTTCGTTCGACGGCGATGCGGAAGCCAACCCGCGCAAGCGCGAGCGCGCCGCCGCCAGATCCGCCGATTTCGGCGCGAGCTTGGCCGCCGCGTCCAGCAATTTCGACGCTTCGTCCGGATGATGCGCATCTAGCGCGGCGTTGGCCTGTACCACCAACGCCTGCGCGACCTGGCCCAAACCCGCACGCGCCTGCGCGTTGTTCGGATCTTCCGCGAGCGCCGCCTGGAATTGCGCCAGGGCGTTGTCGTCGCCGTCGCCGGTGAACTTGCCGGCGTGCAGATCGTCTTCGCCCTGCGCAAGATGCTGTGCGAGTTGCGCCTTGGCGTCCTGATCGGCCTGCGCCACCGCGGCGCGCAGATCGGGCAAGCCGGCGTAAGTCGGCAGCAATGCCGCGAGTTTGTCGAGCGTGTGTTGCGCGCCGATGCGATCGCCTTGTTTCAGTTGATCCTGCACGCGCGCGGCCAGGCCTGCGCCGACCTGATCCATGCCGTGCCGCGCGACCGCGTTGTCCGGATCGGAAAGCAGCACGCGATGGAACAGATCCGCCGCGCCGTCCTTGCCGTCCAGATTGCCCGCGGCCAGCGCCGCGTTGGCGCGGTCGATGAGGTCGTCGGCCGTGGTGCCGCGGTTGGCGGCGCGGTTCAACTCGCTTTCGGTCTGCGCGACCTCGGCGCCGCCGCCGAGCAGGCCGCGCGCTTCTTCGAGTGCGCTGCGCGCCTGATCCAGCTTGCCGGCCTGTATGTCGTCTTGCGCAAGTTTCAGCTCCGCGTTGCCGACGTTGCGCAAGCCGGCGATCGCGTGTTCGCTGTCGGGATCGAGCGCCAGCGCCGCCTCGTATTGATCGCGCGCGCTGTCCGGCGAACCGGACAACTTGCCGGCGGCCAGCGCGGAATCCGCGCGCGTCAGCACGGCGTTCAACCGCGTGCGCGGCAGGTCGTCGCGCAGGGCATTCTGATGCGTCCAGACCCAGGTGCCGCCGCCGATCACCACGAGCGCCAGGATCACCGCGGCCCACGGCCACAACGAACGCCGCGGCGGCAAGTCGTCGTAGCGCGCGCCGCGTGGCGGATCATCCACGAACGGCGGCAGTTTGTCGTCGATTCGCGGCGGTTCGTTCAGGCGATCCAGATCGCCCAGCACCGGTTCGGTGCGCGAGCGCAGATCGGAGGGTTGGTCGCGGCGTCCGGGCATGATGGCGGCAACTTTGGAAGCCGCAACAAGCTTAGCACCGCGGCGTGCAGCCCCGCCGTGCATGCCGCACACGTTCAGCGTGCGGCCAGCCGGTGCGCATCTATCACATGGGGTAGCGCGGTCAACCGCGCCAGCAGCGCGGAAAGCTCGCCGAAGTCGCGCAATCTCAAGGCGAAACGCATGCGTACTTCGCCGCGCAGCGGATCGGCGCGGCTGCCGGAAGAAACGATCTGCGCACCGGCATTGGCGATCGCGGCGGTGACATCGCGGTGCAGGTGCTTGCGGTCGTAACCACTGACGGCAATCTCCACTTCGTAGGCGCGCTCGCCGGTTTCGCCCCAGTGCACTTCGATCACGCGCTCCGGCGCACGGGCGCGCAGGCGCGCCAGCGATGCGCAGTCGGCGCAGTGCACGGTGACACCGCGCCCCCGCGTAATGAAACCGGCTACCGGATCGCCGGGCAAAGGTTGGCAGCAGCGTGCGAGCACGGTGAGCAGATTGCCCACGCCCTCGATCGTCAATGCGCCGGGCTTGCGCTTCTCCACGCGTTGCGGACGCGCCGCGATTTGCGGCGGCGCTTCGGTTTCGCCCAGCGCGCGCGCCAGTTGCGCGCCGCCGACTTCGCCCAGCGCCAGCGCAGTCAGCAATTCGTCCTGCGATTTGTAACCGAGCTTGGCATGCACGCGTTCGGCGCTGCGCTCGTTCAATGCCAGGCGTTTCAATTCTCGTTCGAGGATCTGTTTGCCCGCGGCCACATTGGCCTCCGCATCGACACGGCGGAACCACGCACGCACCTTGCCGCGCGCGCTGGCCGTGCGCAGGAACGCCTGTTGCGGCGACAACCAGTCGCGTCGCGGCGCGGGCTCCTTGCCGGTGAGGATTTCCACGCGATCGCCGCTGACCGGTTGAAACGTCAGCGGCACGATGCGGCCGTTGACCTTGGCGCCGCGGCAGCGGTGTCCGACCATCGTGTGCACGTGGTAGGCGAAATCCAGCACCGTCGCGCCCGCGGCAAGATCGAACACCTCGCCTTTCGGCGTCAACAGATAGACGCGGTCCTCGGCCAGTTCCGAACGCAACCCGGCGAGCAGGCCGGCGCCGTCGTCGCCGTCTTCGTCGCGCGCTTCCAGCAGGCGGCGCATCCAGGCCACGCGCTGCTGATACGCGGTATCGGAACCGCCTCCTTCCTTGTAGCGCCAGTGCGCGGCCACGCCCAGTTCCGCGGCGCGGTGCATCTCGCGCGTGCGGATCTGAACTTCCAGCGTCTTGCCTTCCGGACCGATCACCGCGGTGTGCAGCGAGCGGTAATCGTTGCCCTTGGGCCGCGCGATGTAGTCGTCGAATTCGCCTGGCACGTTGGGCCAGAGCGCATGCGTCACGCCCAGTGCCGCGTAGCACTCGGCCACGTTGTCCACCAGCACGCGCAGCGCGCGGATGTCGTACAGCTCGCCGAACTCCACGCCCTTGCGCTGCATCTTGCGCCAGATCGAATAGATGTGTTTCGGCCGGCCGGCGACATCCGCATCGATGCCTTCGCGCCGCAGCGCGTCGCGCAGCAGGCGTACGCAGCGCGAGATGTAACGCTCGCGGTCGGCGCGGCGCTCGTCCAGCAGCGCGGCGATGCGCTTGTAGGTTTCCGGCTGAAGATAACGGAAGGCGAGATCTTCCAGCTCCCACTTCAACTGCCAGATGCCGAGGCGGTTGGCGAGCGGCGCGTGGATGTCGGCCGCGAGCTCGGCCAGCGCGCGGCGTTCGCTTTCGTCCTGCCGTGCCGCCGCGCGCAGCATCGCGAGCTG
This sequence comes from Rhodanobacteraceae bacterium, assembly GCA_035253005.1. GTDB lineage: Bacteria > Pseudomonadota > Gammaproteobacteria > Xanthomonadales > Rhodanobacteraceae > 66-474. The sequence goes on along the minus strand of DATFCO010000146.1, from coordinate 997 downwards.
ACGCGCCAGCAACAGATACACCACGCGCAGGTCGCGGATGATCGCCAGCAACAGTCGGCGCAGGCCTTCCGCGCCACCGCGCGCGCCGCGACCCTTGTGCAGCGCCCACACGGTTTCGGCCTGCTGCTGGCCTTCGACCAGACGGCGCACATCTTGCGATTGCGCCGGTGCCTGTTGCATCCAGATTCCCGGATGCGTTCGCGCCAGGGCGTACCACCAGGCGGCAGCGCGCGTGTCATCGTCGCAACCCAGATCGTCAAGCAAGGCGCAAATGGCGCGAGTCAGGTGACGCTCTTCCTGCGGCAGTTCGCGTGCGAACGGCGGGATGCGCTCGTCGGTTGGCGGTTTGGCGGCGGCTTGATTCACATCGAACGCGTGTGCGTGGTCGCGGAAAGATTGGCGAAAGACAGTCAGTGTAACCGTCGGGCGCGGCCGAGCTGCCTACATGAAAGCCGCGCATCCCGCTGCTATGATCGGTCCCCATGCGTATCCGAATCGTTGTGCCGGCCGTTCTCTGTCTGCTGCTGTCGGCGCTGCCGGCATTCGGGCAGCAGTTCTCGTCACTGGAAGAGCGCATGTCCGGGGCCGACTTCAAGGCAGCCGGCCTGGACAAGCTCTCGCCCGAGGAATTGAAGTATCTGGACAACTGGCTGCAGACACACCAGCCGGTAAAGATGGTCAGTCCGAGCGGCAAGCCGGTCTTCTATGCAGACGAGGACCGCAAGGAATTCGAGACGCACCTGGTCGGCATTTTCAGCGGCTGGAGCGGCAATACGCAATTCACCTTGAACAACGGCCAGGTCTGGCGGCAGGCCGAATCCGGCTCCAACTCCTGCCCCACCGTCGTGAACCCGAAGGTCACCATCAAGCCGATGATCCTCGGCAGCTGGCTGATGTACGTGCAAGGCTGCAACGATAGCGTGCGGGTCGAGCGGGTGAAGTAAAGGGAAACGAGAAGAGGGAGACGGAAGACGCGAGCTTCGCTGTCATTCATTCC
>DATFCO010000145.1:0-9843 GCA_035253005.1 Rhodanobacteraceae bacterium | reverse complement strand
AGATCGCGGATCAGGCTTTTCGCATCGCTGCCGTCCGGATCCATCGCGTACAGCGTCGCGAGGCCATCGGAGTCGCTGCATTTGTCCTCCGATTTGCCCGGATCGTGTTCGGTATTGACGAAGAATCCGTGTTCGAGATCGTCGATGCCGATCTGCGCGGCTTCGCGATAGGTGACCGCGCACAAATGCCCTGTGACTTTCAACCCGCGACTATGCGCCTCGTCCACCGCGGCCTTCAGTTCGGCGCGCGTGATGTTCATGTAGGCCTTGAACGAAGTCACGCCTTGCTCTGCCCAGAACACAACGGTGTTCGTCGCGTCTTCGGCGTCGCGCAGGAAGTGCATCTGGATGAAAGGCGAGTCCGTGCCTTCCAGATACGGACCGGTCACGTCGAGGTGCGGGCCGGGCAGTTTGCCGGCATCGATGTCGTGTTTGAGGTTCAGATCGGTATAGGGCTCGACGCTGCCGGTGGTGCGCAGCGTGGTGACGCCGTTGGCGAGATACAGCCGCGGCGCCGAGAACGCCATCTCCGGCACGATCAGCGGCGGATCGCTGTGCAGTTGGCCGTTCTGCACGCCGAGATTCGGCCGCGCGATGTAGAACAGGTGATCGTGCATGCCGACCAGACCCGGAAAGATGGCATGACCGGAGAGATCGATCCGCTTCGCGTTGGCGGGGACCACAATTCCATCGTTGCCGAGTGCGGAGATCCTGCCGTTCTCGATCACGATGGTCTGATTCGCACGCGCGGGTGCGCCGGTGCCATCGATTACGCGCACGTGCGTCAGTGCGACTATGGGCGCATCGATTTTCACGAACGGCTGCACGTCCTTTCCGGGTGCCGCGGCGTTCGGGAGCACGATCGGCGCGAGGTCGCGTGGCGCAGCGTGCGCGACACTCGTGCAGAACGACAGAAGAAGGGCGGTCACGATGGCCGAATTTTGCATGGCGGTTACCCGTGCTTTAGTTTCAGGATGTGCAGTCAGGACGATGTTAGAGTGCGCGCCTTGTTTGCGAGGGTTCCAGGCGATGGCTGCAGCATATCCGATCGGTACGCCAGGCAAACCCTGGGGCGATGCGGAGAAGGCACAATGGTTGGCACGGCAACGCAAGCGGCGAAGCTATGCCGATGATGTGTTGAACGCGATCGAAGGCTTTCGCGCGCGTTTCGACGTGGCGCAATATGGACGGATCGACTATCCGCCCGACAGCTATCCGCTGTTCGCGCTGAAGAGCCGCGGTTGGAACGACGCGTTGCCGATCGTGTTGAACACCGGTGGTGTGCACGGTTACGAAACCAGTGGCGTGCATGGCGCCTTGCTGTTCGCGGAAAAACATGCTGCGGACTATTTCGGCCGTGCGAATCTGCTGATCGTGCCGTGTGTCAGTCCTTGGGGCTACGAGCGCATCCATCGCTGGAATGCGCTGGCGCTGGATCCCAACCGTTCGTTCCGTGACGATAGCCCGGCGCCGGAATCGGCAACGTTGATGAAATTCATCGCGCCGTTTCGCGATCGCGTGCTGTTGCACATCGACCTGCACGAAACCACCGACAGCGACGAGTCGGAATTTCGTCCCGCGCTGGCGGCGCGCGACGGCGAGAAATGGGAGCCCGGCGAAATTCCGGATGGGTTTTATCTGGTGGACGATGCCGATCATCCGCGGCCGGAATTCCAGCGCGCGGTGATCGCGGCGGTGGAGAAGGTGACGCACATCGCGCCGGCGGACGCGAAAGGACAAATCATCGGTTCGCCGGTGGTTGCGCCCGGCGTGATCGAGTATCCACTGAAAGAACTCGGTCTCTGCCCGAGCATCACCAATGCGCGATACAAGACCACGACGGAGGTCTATCCCGACAGCCCGCGCACCACGCCGCAGCAATGCAACCAGGCGCAAGCCGCCGCCGTATGCGCGGCGATCGATTACGCGCTGGCGCATCGATAGGCTGTTGTTCTCGGGTTCGCATGCGGAGGAATGCAGTCGCGCGTCTGTCGGTCATGTCGAAATCCTTCTCTCGCATTCGTTGCCCTTATAGCTATAACGAGCCCGGAGCCATCGCGTGACACAAGCCCATCCGCAACATCGCTGGTTCGCCCTGATCGTCCTCTGTTCGGGCGTGCTGATGATCGTGCTGGATACGACGATCGTGAATGTCGCGCTGCCTTCGATCCGCGCCGACCTGCGTTTCAGCGACGCCGGTCTGGTGTGGGTGGTGAACGCGTATCTGCTGACCTTCGGCGGCTGCCTGCTGTTGGGCGGACGGTTGGGCGATCTGTACGGCCACCGGCGATTGTTCCTGATCGGGTTGGCGTTGTTCACGCTGGCCTCGCTCGCTTGCGGCGTTTCCGGCACGCAAGTGTTGCTGGTCGTCGCGCGTGCGGTGCAGGGCATCGGCGGCGCGATCGTCAGCGCGGTCGCGCTGTCGTTGATCACCACGCTGTTTCCGGAGCCTGCGGAACGCGCGAAGGCGATGGGCATCTACGGTTTCGTCTGCGCCGGCGGCGGCTGCATCGGCGTGCTGGCCGGCGGAGTGCTGACCAGTGCATTCGGTTGGCACTCGGTGTTCCTGGTGAACCTGCCGATCGGCGTGCTCGTATTCGCGCTGTGTCTGCGGCTGGTGCCGGCGATGCGCGTGACGCTCCAGCATCGTTCGCTGGACATGGCCGGCGCGATCACCGTGACGGCTGCGCTGATGCTGGCGGTGTATGCGATCGTAGGCGGCAACGAAGCGGGTTGGGGCTCACCGCGCACGCTCATCCTGCTCGCCGCCGCGGCGATTCTGTTGTGCGTGTTCCTCGCGATCGAAGCGCGGGTGCGCGCACCGCTGATGCCGCTCTCCATGTTCCGCCTGCGCAACATCGCGGTCAGCAACGTCGTCGGCGTGCTGTGGGCGGCTGCGATGTTCGCGTGGTTCTTCATTACCGCGCTCTACATGCAATTGGTGCTGGGCTACAGTCCGATGCAGGTCGGACTGGCGTTCTTCCCCAGCGACCTGATCATGGCGATCTTTTCGCTCGGGCTGTCGGCCAAGGTGGTGATGCGTTTCGGCTTGCGCAAGCCGGCGCTGGCCGGACTGCTGCTCGCCGCGCTCGGCCTCGTGCTGTTTGCGCTGGCGCCACGCGAAGGAAACTTTCCGCTGCATATCCTGCCGGGGATGGTGTTGCTCGGTATCGGTGCGGGCTTGGCGTTCAACCCGGTATTGCTGGCGGCGATGAGCGATGCGAAACCCGAAGATGCTGGCTTGGCATCCGGCCTGGTGAATACCGCTTTCATGATGGGCGGCGCGCTGGGGCTGGCGGTGCTGGCGAGCGCGGCCGCGGCGCGCACTTCCGCTTTGGGCGGCGCAGCGTCTGCGGCGGCATTGACCGGCGGCTATCACGCGGCATTCGCCGCCGGCGCGATCTTCGCCGCGGTCGCCGGACTGCTGTGCCTGTTGTTGCGCGAAGGCGGGCACGCGCCGGGCAGCGAACCGGTCGTGGAGCAGGCGGCTTGAGTTGATGCCCCGATATCCCTTACTGCTTATCGGCTGCGCCGGTTGGTCGATCGCGTCCAGGAACGCGGTGCACTTTCCGGAAGAGGGCAGCCATCTGGAGCGCTATGCACGGGTGTTCGACGCGGTGGAGATCGACTCTTCGTTCTATCGCCCGCATCAACACAAGACCTATGCGCGTTGGGCGGCCTCCACGCCGCGCGATTTCCGCTTCGCGGTGAAGATGCCGAAGACGATCAGCCATCAGAAACGCCTGCGTGATTGCGCCGCGGAACTGGGTGCATTCCTGGAGCAAGCCGGCGGGCTCGGAGACAAGCTCGGCGTACTGCTGCTGCAGTTGCCGCCGGGTTTTGCCTTCGAACCGAAAATCGTTTCGGCGTTCTTCGACCTGCTCCGCAGCAACTGCGCGACCCAGGTGGCCTGCGAGCCGCGCCATGCCTCCTGGTTCGATGCTGCGGCGGATCGATTGCTGCGCGATTTCGGAGTGGCGCGCGTCGGCGCCGATCCGGCGCGCGTGCCGCGAGCGTCGGCTCCTGCGGGCGACCATCGCCTCGAATACCTGCGGCTGCATGGCTCGCCCCGGATGTACCGGGATGCTTATTCGGACGCGGCGCTGCAACGCATCGCAGCGCGACTGACGCGCAGGAGTGCGCTCACGCGGGAGCGCTGGTGCATCTTCGACAACACCGCCGAAGGACACGCGATCGGCAATGCGCTGGAACTGAAAGCATTACTTGCACACGGCCACTGACGCGTCCGCCATCGAGGTGCTGCGCCGATGGCGCTTCACGAATTCCGCCGCGGGCTGCGGCATGCCGAGGTGGAAACCTTGTCCGTAGTCGCAGCCCATTTCGGTGAGCAGCCGGTCGATCTCGGCGTCGGCGATGCCTTCCGCGGTCGCGGTCATGTCCATCCGGTGCGCGAGCTGGATGATCGAGTCCACCAGGCGAGCCGCGCGCGGGTCACGCGCGATCGGATCGATCAGCGTTTTGTCGATTTTCAGTTCGGTGGCGGGAAAACGGCTGAGATAAGTCAGCGAGGCGTAGCCGGCGCCGAAATCATCGATGGCAACGCGGATGCCCGCATCGCATAGCTGGTTGAGCGTGCGCACGGTGAGATCGAAATTCTGTACCAGCGCCGTTTCGGTGACCTCGGCCACGACCGAAGTCGGCGCCATGCCCCAGATGCCCAGCGCATCGGAAAGCTGCTCGACCAGTGCGCCCTGCGCGAAGGCGCGCGCCGACAGATTGATCGCGAAGCTCAGATCCGTATCCTGCAACGCCGCCGCTTCGCGCAAGGTGGCGTTGATGCTCCAGTGCGTCAGCGCCACGATCAGATCGCTCTGCTCTGCGAAAGTGACGAACTGGTCGGCCGGAACCGCGCCCTGCGTCGGACTGTTCCAGCGTGCCAGAGATTCCGCCCCCGTGATCCGGCGCGTGCGCAAGTTCCACATCGGCTGGAAATAGGTGAGCAATTGATTGGCTTCGATGCTATCGCGCAGTTCGTTGTAATCGATATCGATGCGGCTGTTGCGCTGGTCGTAGAACCGGTACGGTTCGCCGCGCCGTGCCGCGTCCTGCAATGCCATCTGGGCGCGTCGCCACAGCGCGTCGGCGTCAGCTCCGTCCTGAGGAAAAAACGCCGCGCCGATGCGTAAACGTCCCTGCCAGGGAACGCCGTCGCTCTTGAGCGGCTGCCCGAACGCCTTGAACAGGCGCGTGGTGGCCAGCAACGCATGATTGCGCGCGGGCAGATCCGGCAGGATCACCGCGAAACACTCGTCACCGGCGCGGATGACTTCATCCACCGGACGCAGCGATCCACGGATCAAACGTTCTGCCGCAATTTCGGCTTCCGAACCGCGCTGCGATCCGTAGCGGATGCCCACCTCGCGCAAATCGCAGACCCATGCGGCCAGGACTGCGAAGCCTTTGCCGCGCGTAATGCGGCGATCGACGGCGGCGAGGATGTCTTCCTGATTCAACATGAAACACGCGTTATTGCTGCAGCAAGTCGGCAGTGTCGATGCCGTACTGGCCCACCGCGACGCTGCGCACGATTTCCACCGAGTTGCCGTCGATGGACTGGTGCAAGAGATCCAGCGGCTGGAAATCGTGCAGCGGTTTCTTGTCCGGCGTGGTCAGCAGCAGCACACGCGGACGCAGGCGGCGCACCTTGTTCTGCATCATCACCACGGCGATCTCGCCTGTATTCAATTCCACCAGCGAGCCGGTGGGATAGACGCCGAGACACGCCTGGAATTGCTCCACCAGTTCGGACTGGAACAGCGTGTTGCGGCCGCGGTAGATCTGTTGCAAGGCGCGGTGACGTGAAATGGGCGCACGATACGGGCGCGCGCTGATCATCGCGTCGTAGCTGTCGATGATGCCGAGCATGCGCCCGGGCACGGGAATGCCGCTGCCCTGCAGGCGCTGCGGATAGCCGCCGCCGTCGTGGCGTTCGTGGTGCGTGCGCAATACGGCCAGCACGTCCGGATCGTTGATGCCCGCGGTCGCGGCGATCTCCACGCCGTGGTGGATGTGCGACCGCGCGGTTTCGAGTTCCTCGGGCGACAACGCTTGTGAACTTTGCAGCAACTCCTGCGGCACGCGCGTCTTGCCAACGTCCATCAGCAGGCCGCCGGCGGCAAGACTGAACACCGTGTCCTCGTGCAGGCCCATGTGGCGCCCGAACGCGGCGGCGAGCGCGCTGCATGCGATCGCGTGGCTGTAGGTATAGCCGTCGTGGCGGCGCATGCCTTCCAGATACAGAAACGCATCCGCGCTTCGCAGCACGCTCGCGACCAGCGGCTTCACCGCACGCTCGACCAGTTCCACCGAGAGTTCGCGACCGCTGGCGACATCGGCGTAGATCAGGTCGACCATCTCGGTCGCGGTGCGCAATGCTGCCTGTGCGTTCGGCAATTCGTCCTCAATGCTGACGGTGTCGGCGTAATGGGCGACGCGCGTGAATCGCAGTTCGGGTCTGCGGTCGCCGCTCTTCAGCATGTGCGAGTGATCGACCGCCTCGCGACGGCGGTCGATGTAAACATAGGCGCACAGGTTGCGCAGATTGCGCACGTCCTCCTGAGTGCGCACTTCGATGCCCTGCAGGGGAAACGGCGTGCCCTCCCACGGCCTGTCCAGCCTGCAGACGAACATGCCGACCCGGAGGTCGGTGGCGTCGATGCGGGTTTCTTCGATTTCGGTAGTCACGGCGGTTTCCGCTTACATGCATCTCGAACAACCGCGGCGGACACCCGGCGGCCTCGATTCCCCCGGCAACGAGGATCGCGAACAACCTCAAGCAAGAAAGAAGCCTGCCCCGTGACGCGGCTCACGCTTCGGATCAGCTTCGATTAGCTCTTCAGGATACGCCACAGATGCCTGTTTTTACTGGCACTACAGCAAGGCGCCCCGCGGCAGAGCATCAAAGACCGCAGCCCGGGGGTCGAGGGCACTGTAATCGCATCGGGCGTCCCACTGCCCATGCAGCGGACACCGGATCAATGCCGCGTGCGTTTGCCTTCGGTCGGCGCCAGTTCGACGCTAAGCGTGAAGGTGCGTTGTTCGTCCGCCTGCATCGCGCCGACGCCTACCAGCTTGCGCGCGATTTCTTCCCCGCGCTCGTTGCGGATGGTCAGCACCATCGAATATTCCCAGTTGCCGCCGTTGGGATTGCGGATGCTGCCTTCGACCTTCAACGGCGTGATCGTCCCGGGCACGGCGGAAATCTGCGCCGGCCCGCCGAAGCGCAGATGATGCTTGCACGCCGGACAGACCTGCGCGCTTTCCAGGATGGTTTCGCGGCAATGCGGGCAGGTGCGCGTCGCCGCGCCGCCGCCCGCTCGTGGAGCCGTCACGACACCAAGCCGGACGAACCGTTCTTGTGTCCTGCGCCGTTGCGCGGCGTCTCGGCCTTGTCGTCCCAGCCGAATTCGACGTGACCGCGCATGCGCGAACCCGCCGCGACCGTAAGCGAGGCGGCTTTCAGATCGCCGGTCAACGCGCCGCTCTGTTGCAACTCGACATGCGAGGCCTGCTCGATGTTGCCGGTCAGCTCGCCGGAAATGATCACTTTCTCCGCGCGCACGCTGCCGTTGACTTTGGCGCTCGGCTCGATCGTGAGATCGCCGCGCACGTTGACGTCGCCCTTGAAACGGCCGGCGATGCGTACGTGGCCCGCGCCCTCGATCTTGCCTTCGATCGCGATGTCCGGCGCGATCAGCGATTCGCCCATGGGCTTGTTGCGCGCGGGCGCGGGTGCGGGTGCCGGAGCAGCCTGCGGTTCCGGTGCCGGCGCTTCGTAGCGGGAGAGATCCAGCGCGTCCGGCGCGGGGGTGGACGAGGGTTTCGCTTGCTGCTGTTCTTTCCACAGGGCCATGGCGGCGCTCCGAATCGGGGTGCAGGGGCTGCCGAGACTACGCCTATTCGCGCGCGATGAAAACCGCACCAGTCGACAAATTCGGCTGAATGGGGCAGGGACTTGGCGCGAATACCTCTTTCGCCGCCTGAAGAGTGCGCAACATTCAATCCCGGTTGGGCGCGCCGAGCGGAAACAGCGGGCGGTAAGGCCGGCCGGCTTCCACGCAGCGCGCGAACGACGGCCGCGCCAGCAGGCGCGCGCGATAGGCGCGCACGTTGGAAAACTTCGGATCGATCTCATGGGTCCAGTCGGCGTAGAACAAGGCCGGCGCGGCGGCGCAGTCCGCCAGACCGAAGTCATCGCCCGCGGCCCATTGGCGATCCGTCATCCATCGATCCAGCCACGCATAGGCGGTTTCGAACATCCGGTGCGCCTCGTCCACGCCGTACGCATCCCGGTTGGCCTCCGGCCGCAACTGGTTGAACACGATCTTCTGCACGGAACCGTGGATGTAGTTGTCGAAGAAGCGATCCAGCATCCGCACTTCGATCGCCGCATCCGCATCTCGCGGAATGAAACGCGTGCTGCCGGGATAGTGCACGTCGAGATATTCGATGATGCTGGTCGCTTCCATCACTTGCTGCTCGCCTTCGACCAGCAACGGAAAGCGTTTGATCGGCCAGCGTTGCGCGAAGTCGGCGTAGATGTCCGGATGCTCGGGCGACAGTTCCAGGAACTCGAACGGCGTGTCGTTTTCATACAGTGCGGTGAGCGCCTTCTGCGTATAGGAAGAAAACAGGTGCCCATAGATTTTCAGGGACATGGCGACTCCAATTCAGGGATTCTGTACGACGACGAATGGCGCCGGACGGAATCGACATTCCGCGCACGCGCGACATTGCACGCTACACTGTAAGCGTGGGACAGGGGGCAGCACCGTGATTCAGCCGGAGAAGACCGCGGACATCCGCAGCCAGCATCCGCTCTGGGACGAGCGCGATGGCGTCGGCCGCCGCGCGATGCTCACCGAGATCCTGGCGCAGGTCTCTCACGAGGCGCTCCAGGGCGACACGCTGGAAGCCGTGTTGCGCGCGATCGTGGATTGCCTGACGCGCAGACTGCCGGTGACGATCGCCAGCATCATCCTGCTCAACGACGAGCGCACGCACTTCGTGCAGGAAGTGTGGTCCGGCAGGATGGATCTGGATCAACCGCAGATGCCGTGGCCCGTGAGCACCGGCGCCGCGGGGCGTTGCGTGCGCACCGGGCAGGCTCAACTGATTACCGACATGAGCGGCGATCCGGATTACGTTCCGGGCAACCGCGAAGTCAACTCCGAATACCTCGTGCCGATCAAGCATCGCGGCCGCCTGCACGGCGTATTGAACCTCGAGAGCACGCGCGCGGACTTCTTCACGCGCGAAGTGCGCGCGGTGTGCGATGCGATTGCAGACCAGATCGCTGGCGCGATCCATCTCGCGCGCGTGGTGCGCGAGCTGGAACAGGCGAATCGCAAGCTGCGCGAATTGTCCATGCGCGACGGTCTGACCGGCATCGCCAATCGGCGCTGTTTCGATCAGCGCCTGGCGGAAGAATGGCGCCGGCATGCGCATGCGCGGCGTCCGTTGGCGCTCTTGCTGGTGGACGTGGACTGGTTCAAGGCATTGAACGACGCCAGCGGACATTTATATGGCGACGAGTGTCTGCGCGAGCTCGCGCGCCTGTGCAGCGACAGCGTGCGCGTGGGCGAGGATCTGGTCGCGCGTTACGGCGGCGAGGAACTGGCGCTATTGCTGCCCGGCTGCGAACTCGCCGATGCCGCGCGCGTGGCCGAGCACCTGCGCGCACGCGTGCGGCACAAGGCCATGCCGCATCCGGATTCTCCGGTAGCGCCGGTCATCACGGTCAGCGTCGGCGTCAGCGCGGTGCAGCCGGAGGAAACGCAGTCCTCCGACGTCCTCATTTCCGCCGCCGATCACGCCTTGTAC
>DATFCO010000144.1:0-2780 GCA_035253005.1 Rhodanobacteraceae bacterium | reverse complement strand
CATCGCACCGTTGCCGAAGGGCATACACACCATTGTCGGTGAAAGCGGCACGCTGTTCTCGGGCGGGCAGCGGCAACGCATCGCGATCGCGCGCGCGTTGCTGAAGAACGCGCCGATCCTGATCCTGGACGAAGCCACCAGCGCGTTGGATACGCAATCCGAACATCTGATCCGCGAAGCGCTGATCCGCCTGATGCGCGAGCGCACCACGCTGGTGATCGCTCACCGGCTGTCGACCATCGAACATGCGGACCGCATTGCGGTGCTGGATTTCGGCCGCGTGGTGGAACAGGGCACGCACGCGGAACTGCTGTCGCGCGGCGGACACTACGCCGCGCTGCACCGGTTGCAGTTTCACGACAGCGCCACAACTGCGGAGGCTCAACAATAGTCGTCATTCCCGCGCAGGCGGGACAAATTTGTCTGGAACAAATTTGAACAACCGAAGGTTGGCCCGCAGGGCAAAGTCCATGGATGGACTTTGTAATCCAGCGACTTCAATCCCCCATGCACGAAAAGCAGCCGGCAGTTTACATACTGGCGAATGAGCGAAACGGCACCTTGTACGTGGGCGTGACCAGCGATTTGATCCAACGCGCGTGGCAGCACCGGAACGACTTGGTGGAAGGCTTCAGCAAGCGCTTTCGGACCCACCTTTTAGTCTATTTCGAGATGCATGTGTCAATGGACTCAGCCATCGTGCGCGAAAAGCAAATCAAGAAGTGGAATCGTGCATGGAAACTCAGGTTGATAGAGGAGCACAATCCTTATTGGCGCGACTTGTATCCAGAATTGCTCGATAAAGACACTGGATTCCCGCTTTCGCGGGAATGACGGAGTTCCATGCATCCCAGCGAGTCCCTGCAGCGGTCCTGGTATCGAAATGGTCCATCATTTTGGTGGACGTTGCCGATCGCGGCGTTGTACGGCTTCGTCGTGCGCACGCGCCGCGCGATGTATCGGCACGGTTGGATGCGCAGCGAACCGATGCCGGTTCCGGTCATCGTGGTCGGCAATATCACGATTGGCGGTGCAGGCAAGACGCCGCTGGTAATCGCGCTGGTAGAAGCGTTGCGCGCGCGTAGATTCAAACCGGGCGTAGTCAGCCGCGGCTACGGCGGCAGCGCGCGCACGCCGATGTTGCTGGAGGACGATCCCGATCCGAGTGTGGTCGGCGACGAGCCCGCTCTGATCAAACTGCGAACCCGGGTGCCGGTCGCGATCGGCCGTGATCGTGCCGCCGCTGCACGTTTGCTGCTCCACCAAAACGTCGATGTGATCGTCGCCGATGATGGCTTGCAGCATTACGCGTTGGCGCGCGACATCGAGATCAGCGTTGTCGATGGCACGCGCCGCTTCGGCAATGGCCGGTTGCTGCCCTCAGGTCCGCTTCGCGAGCCGCTGTCGCGTTTGCAGGAGATGGATTTCATCGTCTGCAACGGCGGCCAGCCGCAGCACGATGAAATTCCGATGCGGCTGCAAGCGGCCAGCGCACTCAATTTGCGTGACGAGTCGTCCCGCGCGTTGGATGAATTCGCGAACCAGCGTGCGCATGCCGTTGCCGGCATCGGCAATCCGCAACGCTTTTTCGATATGTTGCGCAGACAAGGCATCGATCCGATCGAACACATTTTCCCGGATCATCACGCATACTCTGCGCGCGATCTGGAATTCGACGATTCGCTGCCGCTGCTGATGACCGAAAAGGACGTGGTGAAGTGCCGTAGCTTTGCGAAAGAGAACTGGTGGAGCGTGCCGGTCGCCGCCGGACTGTCAGAAACTTTCTTTGATGCGGTCGCGCAGCGGCTGCGTACAAGTTCGCACAAACGCTAAGCCGCTGCCGATTTTCCGTTTTCGACTTTCGACTCTCCGCTTCTCAGCAGCGCCGCCAATATCGGCGGCGCAATGATCGAGGTCAGCAGCGACATCGCCACGATCACCGAATAGATCCGGTTGGTGAACACGCCGGCGGCAAGACCGAGCGCGGCGATCACCACACCGACCTCGCCGCGCGGCATCATGCCGACGCCGACGTTCACCGCGCCGCGCATGCCGAGCTTCAGTGCGCCCAGCCAACCGCCGGCGAGTTTGGTTGCGAGCGCCAGCACCGTCGCGACCAAGAGCAACCACAACGATTCCGCGCTGGCCAATTCGCGCAATTCCACTTTCGCGCCGGTCAGCACGAAGAAGAATGGCGTCAGCAGGATCAGCAACGGTCGCGTCTGTATCTCCAATTGCGCGTGCTGCCGCGTTTCGGATGCGATCATGCCGGCGAGAAACGCGCCGATGATCGCGGCCAGTCCGAAATTGGTCGCGAGCCACGCCAAGCCGAGACACATCGTCAGTACCAGCGCCAGCGGCGAGAGAGGATCGGATGGCCATTCCAGCCAGGCGGAACCGCGACGCATCACCCGCGTGCCGACCCAGCCGATCACCAGCACGAAACCGATCGCTTCCGCCAACACGATCAGCAGACTGCCGACGCGCAGTTGTCCTCCGGCTTGCAACGCCGTCACTACGCCCAGCAGCAGCATTGCCAAGATGTCGTCGATCACCGCCGCGCCCAGAATCACGCGGCTCTCCGCGCGTTGCAGCACGCCAAGCTGCTTTAATACGCGCGCAGTGATTCCTGCGGATGTGGCAACAAAAGCGGCGGCGATAAACAGCGAGCGCGGCCAGTCCGGTCCGATCGAATGCGCCCACAGCGTGCCGCAGACGAAAGGGATCAGCACGCCCAGTACGGCGACGGCGAAGGCGCTGCCGCCGACGCGCTTCAAGTC
>DATFCO010000143.1:0-2690 GCA_035253005.1 Rhodanobacteraceae bacterium | reverse complement strand
CGATCACTTCCAGCGGCTCCTCGCGGATCATCTGCGCCAGCGGCTTGAAAGTTTCGAGGCGCCACGCATCCGACAACTTCGGCAACACGCCCAGCAGCAGTACGGTTTCATCGGGAGCGAGCAGCGGCGCGATGTCTGAGTCCGCATCCACTTCGGCGTTCGCGACGCCCAGAAACGGCGCGAACTCGGCGGGATAGCGCGCCGCATCTTGGGACCCAATCGCAAGCTCGCGATGGATGCTGCGCAGCGCAGACCAGAAGGGATTGTCGAGTGCGGAATCGCGCATCGCGCGATGATAACGGCACGCCGCGACCACGCTAAACTGCGGCGATCTTCCGGTCCGGAAAGTCCATGAGCAAAGGCACGCACGATTACGCATCCGATCCGCGCAACGAAGCGATCAAGGTCAGCCTCAACGGCGAACTGGTGCCGCGGCACCAAGCGAAGGTGTCGGTGTTCGATTCCGGTTACGTGCTGGGCGACGGTGTGTGGGAGGGTCTGCGCCTGCACGATGGCGGCCTGCCCTTTCTCGATGCGCATCTGGATCGGCTGTATGAAGGCGCGCGCGCGATCGACATGGACATCGGCCTGACGCGCGAACAATTGACGCAACGCCTGCTCGACGTGCTGCGCGCGAACAATATGCGCGATCACGTGCACATTCGTTTGATGGTGACGCGCGGCGTCAAGGCCACGCCGCACCAGGATCCGCGTTTCGTGATCGGCGGCACGACCATCGTGATCGTGCCCGAATACAAGCAGCCGCTGCCGGAAACGATTGAACGCGGCATCTGCCTGTTCACGGTGCACGTGCGACGCGGCGCACCCGACGTGCAGGATCCCAAGCTCAACAGCCACTCGAAATTGAATTGCATCCTCGCCTGCATCCAGGCGCAGAAAGCCGGCTACGACGAAGCGCTGATGCTCGATCCGCACGGCTTCGTCAGTACCTGCAATTCGACGCACTTCTTTATCGTGCGCAAGGGCGAGGTGTGGACTTCGACCGGCAAGTATTGTCTCGGCGGCATCACGCGCGCGAACGTGATCAAACTTTGCCGCGCCAACGACATTCCCGTATTCGAAAAGGATTTCAGCCTCACCGACGTGTACGGCGCCGAGGAAGCCTGCGTCACCGGTACGTTCGCGGGATTGACGCCCGTGCGCGAGATCGATGGCCGCGTGATGGGCGACGGCAAGCGCGGGCCGATGGTCGAGCGCTTGCAGAAGCTCTACATGCAACTCATCAAGGAAGAAAGCGCGAAAGGGCCGCGGGTGTGAGCACACCGCTGCGGATCGCGATGTGGTCCGGGCCGCGCAACATCTCCACGGCGATGATGCGCGCGTGGGAAAACCGCGGTGATACCGCGGTGATCGACGAGCCGTTCTACGCGCATTACCTGCAAGTCACGGGCGTCGATCATCCCGGACGCGAGGAAGTTTTGAAATCGCAAAGCACGGATGCTGCGGAAGTCGCGGCGATGCTCACCGGCCCGATTCCGGACGGCAAACCGATCTGGTACCAGAAGCACATGACGCAGCACATGCTGCCGGACATGCCGCTGGACTGGCTCGATCAAGTCACCCATTGTTTTCTGATCCGCGATCCGGAATCGGTGATCGCGTCCTTCACCATCCAGCGTCCCGATGCCGCGGCCTGGGAACTCGGCTTCGAACAGCAGGCGCGACTGTTCGACTACGTCTGCGACAAGCTCGGTCACGCGCCGCCGGTGATTGATGCCGATGACGTGCTGAAAGATCCGCGCGGGATGTTGGGCGCGCTTTGCGCGCGGTTAGGCGTCCCCTTCACCGACCGCATGCTGCACTGGCCACCCGGCCCACGCGCTTCCGATGGCGTATGGGCACCGCACTGGTATGCCGCAGTGGAACGTTCGACCGGGTTCGCGCCCTATCGGAAACGGCAAGCAAAGCTAAACGATTTTCAGCGGGAGCTCGCGGATCAATGCCGGACGTATTTCGAACGCCTCGCCAAACATCGGCTGCGGTGGACGTAGGCTGGGCCGACAAGCCGGGCGTTGAATGTGCTGGGCTTTGCAGCCGAGACGTACTTCGGCCCACAACGATGTGCGTCGCCAGCTCGGTCGTCCGGTGTTCGATGACGCGGTAGCCGAGCGCGGGCTGGTCGATCTTGGCGTCGCCTCGTCCTATCCCAGCACGCACGGCAAAAAGGCCAAGTGCAGCTCGTCGCAGGCCGGCGCTATGATGCGCCATTCAGTTGCGGAAGGTTGCGAATCCGCAATCGCATCGCCGGGGAACCACATGATTTGGTCACCAGCCGTTTCGAGGTTTTCGCTAGCGCTCGCCGCATCCACGATTGCGGTGTTTCCTGCTTACGCCGTCGGCACAAATGAGACGCCGCCGCCGCTTCCGCTGGTGCAATCCGTCACGCCGCTCGGCACGGTGACGCAGAATCCGGTAATCAATGCGCGCGACAATGCCGAGAGCGCGTTGTTCAAGGGCAAGTCCATCTGGACCTTCGGCGACACGTCGATGTCGGTGCCGGGCGCGCGCGGCAAGTTCTGGGACGACAATTCGCTTTCCTGGACCACCGACCTCGATGCATCCGACGGCATCACGCTGGATCACGATCTCGTCGATGCCACCGGCGCGCCGCGCGAATTCCTGCCTTACACGAAAGCCGAGGCGCGATACAACTCCACGCACGACAAGAG
>DATFCO010000142.1:0-9846 GCA_035253005.1 Rhodanobacteraceae bacterium | reverse complement strand
TTGGGCCCTTCGAAGCCGCTGCGATCCGGCGGCGTCTTGACTTCATCGTCGGGACCCAAGGCCCAGCCTTTCGGCGGCGGCGCGGCTTTCGGATATTTCGCGAGCAGCGCCTTGTCGACCTTGAATTTCTCGTGGTCTTCTTCTTCGGAATCGGATTCGTCGGATGATTTTCCGCGCGGCATGAATTCGTCCTGCGGCAGCAGACCGTTGCCGCTGGGTTGCGAGATATCGCTGGACAAGCGCCACGCGCCGTCGTCCTGGCGGTTGCCGTAAATCCAGTACGGCACCTGGTTGTCGCTGGCGATGTGATAGATCTGGCCGTTCGGCAACGCCACCGTGATCTTTGTGCCTGCGCCAGTGGCGATCTGCGCGCCGCCGTCGTCGGTCATCACGTAATGCGCGGGATTGGTCGAGTCGATCCAGACGTCGTGGCAATCGCCGCAGGACGCGGGGCCAAGCGGCTTCGCGCTCTTGCCGCCTTCGCCGGAAAAAGTCAATCCGCCATCGCTGGAATAATGCGGCGCACTGTCCAACACGAGCACGCCGTTAGCGTCCTTGGGATTGGCTTCGATGCGGATGTAGTAGCCGGCGCGCATGATCAGGTTGCGGTCGTGGCTCACCACCTTCCAGTTCTCGCCGTCGTCATCGCTGCGCCACACCGAGCCTTGATCCTTCGTCTGGATCAACGCGTACATGCGTTGCGGATTGGCCGGCGAGATCGCGACATCGATCTTGCCGAGCAGCGGTTGCGGCAAACCATTCGTCAGGTGTTGCCACGTGCGGCCGTTGTCGTGCGAGAGATACACACCGCTGCCGGGGCCGCCGCTAAGTTCCGCCCACGTACGCCCGGTCACTTGCCACGTGCCCGCAAGGACAGTGTCGGGATGGTTCGGGTCGATGCTCAAGCCGCTGCAGCCGGTGTGCTCGTTGACGAACAGCGTCTGCTGCCACGTCTTGCCGCCATCGGTGCTGCGGAAAACGCCGCGCTCTTGCTGCGGACTGTTGCCCCGTCCTTCGGCGCAGACCAGCACATTGTTGACGTTCTTGGGATTGACGACGATGCGCGCGATGCGGCCGGTGTTGGTCAGATCCATTTGTTTCCACGTCTTGCCGCCATCCGTGGATTTGTAAACACCGTCGCCCCAGATATCGCTGGGACGGATGAACCAGCGCTCGCCGGTGCCGACCCACACAGTGTTGGCGTCGGAAGGCGCGATGGCGATCGCGCCGATCGCGGACGTGTCCTGATCGTCGAAGATCGGCAGGAAAGTGTGTCCGCCATCGGTGGACTTCCACAGGCCGCCCGACGCCGCGCCAAGGTAATACGTGGCGTAGTCGCCTGGTATTCCCGCCACCGATGCGATACGACCGCCCGCGGGCGGGCCCATGTAGTGGAATTGCAACGGCGGCGGCGTGGTGGTCTTCGACGGTTTCTGCTCCACGCCATGCGCGCGCACTTCGTTGGCGTCCTGCGCGTGCACGGCCGAGTACGCCAACGTGAGCAGGCACAGCGCACAACTCAGCTTTTTCGCCGCTCGGATATTTTTCATCTTCGCCTCCGAAAGCCGTTGCCATCGCTCGATCAATCCTCAGACGCGTGCCGCAAGAACGGCACACCGCTGCGCGCGCCCCACGCGTATATGCCCAGCGCGACAGTCGCCACCAGCACCGAATCCCAGGGCGAATCGACGATGTCCTTCCCGCCGAAGGTACCGAGCCAGGACAGCGCGATCATCAGCCAATAGAAAACGATCAGCCACAACGAAGCGCGCACGTCGCGCGCGACTGTGCCGGGATCTTCGCTGCGCCACGCGCGGTACGGGACGTATACGACATACAGCACGATTTGCACGCCGAGCAGCCACGAGACGGTCTTCCACCCGGACCAGTAAACGATCAGCGCGGCGATCACGAACGACAGCGGGCCGATCACGGCAAACGCGCGCACACGGAACGGGCGTATCAATGCAGGCGCACTGCGCCTCAAGACAGCGGCCGTGATCGGCGCGACCGCGTAGCTCAACACCAGCGCGGCGGAAACCACGTTGATCATCGCCGACCACGAAGGGAACGGCAGTGTCCAGAAGATCGCCAGCGCGAAGGTCAGCCACAACGCCGGGCGCGGAATGCCGGATTTTTCATCGACGCGCGTGAACATGCGGAAGAACGTGCCGCCGCGGGCCCAGCCATAGACCACGCGCGGCGCGGCATTCATGTAGATGTTGCCGCAGCCGCTGGGAGAGATCACCGCGTCGCACACGACCAGAAACGCCAGCCAGCCGACGCCGAGCGCAACGGCGATGTCGTGGAACGGCAGCGCGAACAGCCTGTCCATGCCGCGCCAGCCCTGCGCAACGATCGCCTGCGGCACACTGCCGAGGAATGCGACCTGCAGCAACACGTAGATGATCGTGGACAGCGTCACCGACAGGATCAGCGCGATCGGGATCGTGCGCTGCGGATTGCGTACCTCGCCCGCGACCGAGACGATCGGCGTCAATCCGAGGTACGCGAAGATGATTCCGCCGGCCGAAACTGCACCGGCGATTCCCGAAAACCCGAACGGCGCGAAGCCGTGCGCCGTCAAGTTGGCCGAATGGAAGAAATACAGCAGCACGACTACGACCGTCAGCGGCACCACGAATTTGAAAATGCTGACGAGATTGTTGGCACGCGCGAAGGTCTTGACGCTGAAGTAATTCAGCAGAAAGAAAATGCACAGGATCGCGAGCTGCACCAGCCAGCCCAACCACGTCGGCGATTGCGAGCCCGGTTGTGTGAGCTGCGGAAACCAGGCTGAGGCATATTGGCGGCAGGCGACGACCTCGATCGCGATGAGGCTGGAAAACGCGATCAACGTGATCAATCCCATCAGAAATCCGAGCAGCGCGCCGTGCGAATACACGGGGTAGCGCACCACGCCGCCCGCGTGGGGCAGCGCGGCGCCCAATTCGCAATAGACCAGTCCCAACAGCAGCACCGCCGCGCCGCCGATCAGCCACGAAACGATGCCGGCGGGACCAGCGATGTTCGCGACGTAGCTGGCCGAGAACAGCCAGCCCGAACCGAAGATCGCGCCCAGTCCGATGAAGGTGAGATCGGTGAGGTCGAGTTGCTTCTTGAAGCGGCCTTCACCGGCCTCGGCAGACACGATCTCGTCGGACGTCATGCGCACCGCGGTCATCCTATTTTTCCTGCCTGTTGCAATCGCAGGGCCACTGCGGTTCCGGCCCGCCTTCTGCGATGAAACGATCGATGCGCTGCTCCAGCACCGGCAGCGGCACCGAACCGATTTGCAGGATCGTGTCGTGGAAATGGCGGATATCGAATTTCGGGCCCAGCGCGTTTTCCGCCTTCCCGCGCAGCTCGCGAATTTTCAGATATCCCAATTCATAACTGTCGGCCTGACCCGGCCAGGAAATATAGCGATCCACTTCCGTGTCGATCTCGTGATCGGACAACGCTGTGTTGTCATGCAGGTACTGAACGGCCCGTGCCTTGGTCCAGCCGAGATGATGGATGCCGGTGTCCACTACCAGCCGGCAGGCTCGCCACATTTGATAGGTGAGATAGCCGAACTGCTGATAAGGTGTCTTGTAGATGCCCATTTCGTTGCCGAGAAATTCCGAATAAAGGCCCCAGCCTTCGCCAAAGGCCGAGATGTAGCCATTGCTGCGGAATTCCGGCTGATCGGTTTGTTCCTCGGCCAATTCGAGTTGCAGCGAGTGGCCCGGATACGATTCGTGCAGGGTGAGTGCGGGCATGTTGAACAGCGCGCGCGATTTCAAATCATAGGTGTTGACGAGGTATTCGCCCGGCCCACCGCGGCCGGAGGTGTAATACGGCGCGATCGCATCCGGCACCGGCACAATGGAGAAACGCGCGCGCGGCAGGTGGCCGAAGAAGCGCGACATCTGGCCATCGACTTCCTTCGCCACCCACGCGGTCTTGTCCAGCAGTTCCTGCGGCGTCTTGGCGTAGAACTGCGGATCGCTACGCAGAAATTGCAGGAACGCGGCGAAGTCGCCCTTGAAGCCGCTCTGCTTCATTACGTCCAGCATCTGCGCGTGGATCTTGGCGACTTGATCCAGACCGATCTGGTGGATCTGGTCGGGCGTCAGATCCAGCGTGGTGTATTCCTTCAATTGCTGCGCGTAATACGCCTTACCATCGGGCAGCGCTTCGGCGGCCAGCGTGGTGCGCGCTTGTGGCACGTATTTCTCATCGAAGAACTTCAGCAATTTCTGATAAGCGGGAATCACGCCGCCGCGAATAATCTTCTGCGCCTGCGCGCGCATGCCCGACTGATCTGACGCGGAGATGCTCGCCGACATATTGACGAATGGCTTGTAGAAACTGCTTTGCGTCGGATCGGTAAGGTCGGCCACCGATTTGATCGAGCGGTCACGCCCGTCCAGCACCGCGCGCGGAACGCTGAAGCCGCGCTGCAAACCTGCGCGCATATTGTCGATCTGCTGATCGAAATACTTCGGAATCTGCGCGAGTTTGTCGAGATATTTCTTGTAGTCGTCCGCCGTGCGCAGACGATCGCCGCCGAGTTCGTAACCGACATCGCTCCAGAACGCCGAATCACTGTTGAAAGGCATCTGCCATTGCTTGAATTGCTGATTGGTCAGCAGGTTCGCGATCTGGTCGCGATACACCGCGTAATCGATCTGGTCTTCTGGCGTGAGTTGTTTGACGTCGACGCCGTCGAGCCGGTGCATCACGTTCTGCCAATACTCCAGCCGCTGCTGCTGGCTCTGCGCATCCGCGGTGTCGAGCCGGCTATTGTCGGGTTTCGCGTTCACGCCGACCTTGCCGGTGCGCCAGGCCCATTCGGCCGTATAGATGGCCTTGAATTGCGCATCCGCGCTGCTCCCCGCATTCGCCGCCGATTCGGCCGCCATCGCCCAGTGGTTCGTGCCGAGCAAGAGCGCCGCGAGCAGCAACGCTTTCTTCATCGCCCCGTCTCCCTCACATGATTCGCACACCTTAGCGCGCCCGATGCCCGCGCGCGAATGCGCCAAAGGTCATTCGAACGCGGCGCGACGCACGTCCATCGCGGCGAGATAGGCTTCCAGCCCGCGCTGTTCGGTTTCAAAGAAGATTTCACCCGTCGCGCCCATCGCGCCGATGCGGTCCGGGCGGAAGTTCCGAAAGGACTCGCGCATGCGGCACCACGCGCCCAGCGTCCACACCTTGCCCCAGCAGGCGAGACACAGCGGTTCGATTTCGCGCGTGCTGGTTTCCGCCGCTTCGTTGCGGTATTCGATTTTCAACACGCGGTGCGCAGCGATCGCTTCGTGCAGCACGTCGATTACGCCGGTCTTGGCTTCATACCAACGCGTCGGCACGAAAACGCGCGAGCGCGCGGCGCGCTCCCGCAATTCCGGCGGCAACACCGCTTCGATCTTCAGCAGCGCGGTCTTCGCACCTTCGGCCAGCCTTTCGCCGGAGAACGCCTTGACGAAGCGCGTGCCGACGACCAGCGCTTCCATTTCTTCTGGCGTGAACATCAGCGGCGGAATGTCGGAACCCTTGCGCAGCAGATAACCGATGCCGGCTTCGCCTTCGATCGGCACGCCGGACAATTGCAGATCGGCGACATCGCGATAGACCGTGCGCAAGGAAACCGCGAGCGTTTCGGCGAGCCTCCGCGCCGGCAGCGCGGTGCGGCGGCCCTGCAGGGCATGGATGATCAGAAACAGGCGGTCGGCGCGGCGCACGCTCGGCATTATTGCAGCGCGCCGCGCACCGCGTGAGACGTTTATGCGGCCAATTCTTCCCGCTGCTGCTTCTGATCCTCGGCCAGCGCACGATCCAGCGCGATCGCGCGCTGCACGGCCGGACGCGACTGCACGCGCTCGGCGTAAGCGCGGAACACAGGCCACTCCGGCAGCGATTTCTGCATCAATCCGAAGTTGATCGCGCCGCCCCACAGCACATCGGCGATCGTGAAGCGCTCGCCCAGCAGCCACGGGCCTTTCACCAGTTGCGCCGCGAGCACATCCATCACGCTGTCGTAGTCACCATAGCCGCATTGTTTCTGCGGCGCCGGCGCGCGATCGAACGAATGATCCATCATCGCAGGCTCGAAACAGGAACAGTAGAACACCATCCAGCGCAGGTAAGCACCGCGCAGCGGATCGCCGATCGACGGCGCCAGTTTTCTTTCCGGATACAGATCGGCGAGATACATCAGGATCGCCGGCTGCTCGGTGATCAGCACGCCTGCGTGACGGATCGCCGGCACCTTGCCCATCGGATTGATCGCCAGATATTCGGCGCTGCGCTGTTCTTCCTGCGTGAGATCGAGCGCCACCAGATCGTAGGGCACGCCCAGCTCCTCGAAGGCGGCGCGGGTGACGACGGAGCGGCTGAAAGGCGCGTGGAAGAAGGTGACGGGTTGCCCATGCATGTCGATGTCTCCTGTGTGGAAAGGGATGGTGGACGCAGCGTTTCGCTCAAAGCGCGAACGCAAGACGCCGGCGGCCGAAGACGCGTGCACGTCTTCCGCGCCGTCCATTGCGGGCGGAGGCACGCGATTTCTCGCGCGGCACATGGCGTTGCAGTTCGATCAGCGCGCCGCGCCGTGCGGCAGGCGCAAACGCGGCGATCAGCAGTTGCTTCAGGGCTTCCATCTTTTTTCTCCGTGTTCTCCCGACGTTGTGCAGTGTGCGAGGGCTCTGCTGCCAACGTGCTGTCAGCAGTCGCGTCCGGATGGATGGAGCACTCATAAATTCGAAGCGGATGCGCGTCCGAATCATGCCGACCGGCACTGGGCGTGCCGGCGCGCGCGTTATAAATTTCGAAGATGAATCAGCGCCGGAGGCTATTGCCATGCCTCGTCTTTCTTGCCGTTTCGCCCTGATCGCTGCGCTCTTTGCTCCGCTGCTGCATGCGGCGCCGGCTGCGCAATCCGATGCGCGCATCGCGCAAATCCTTGGCGAACGCGAACGCGTGCAACGCATCGATGAAGTCGCGCTCTCTTACGATGGTCAGCATCTCGCCTGGATCGTGTCGCAGCACGACGAGAGCCGGCTCGAACTGGCTTCTCCGAGCGGGAAGAACCCGCGGACGATCGCGATCCCCGGCGATTGCGAGGTGAAGGACATCCGCTGGGCGCCGCGCTGGAATCAGCTCGCGGTGCTGACCCGCTGCAAGGTCGATCCTTTCAACACCAAACCGATTCGCGGCGCGATCTGGCTGCTGGACGCGCAAGCCGGCAATCCGCCGCGCAAGCTCGACGACGTCAATGGCTTCGCCGACGCGCTGGAGTGGAGTCCGGATGCCAGGCAGATCGCGTTTCTGTACGTCGCGGGCGCCACGCGTTTGCCGGAAGCGACCGCCGCGGGCAATCCGCGCGTGGGCGTCATCGGCGGTGAGGACACGCAAATCGAACAGATCGCGGCCGTCCCGGCCGAGGGCGGTGCGCCGCAGGTGCTGACGCCGCCAGGTTTGTACGTGTACGAATTCCACTGGGCACCAATCGGCCAGCGCCTCGCCTACACCGCCGCGCCGCCGCCGGGCGACGACAACTGGTGGACGGCCAAACTCTACGTGCAGGATGCGCAAGCCGGCACGGCGCCGAAAATGATCCTCGATCCGGCTGCGGTGCAGGGCTCGCTACACGGTTTGCAGATCGCGCTGCCGCGCTGGTCGCCGAGTGCAACGCAGATCTTCTTCATCGGCGGCCTGATGAGCGATCGCGGTTCCACCGGCGGCGATATTTACAGCGTGCCGGTCAACGGCGGCACGCCGGTGGATATGACAACCGGCGCGCAGGTGACGCCTTCGTGGTTCACCTTCATGGACGAACGCGAATTGCTGGTCAGCCAGATCGCCGGCGGCCACGTGCAATTGGCGGAATACACGATCGCGGGAAATTCCGCGCGGCAGACGCGGCTGTGGTTCACCGTACCGGGCAATCTCGGCGACGGCCGCGCGGCGCGCGCGGTTTCGCTGTCGCGTTACCACCAGCCGCGCATCTCCTATTTCTACAGTTCATTCGAGCAGCCACCGGAAGTGCATGCAGGCCTGCTCACCACCGCGCCGCCGTCGGCGGTCACTTCGATCAATGCCGGCCTGAAGGCGAGCTGGGGCAAGGCGCAATCGGTCGATTGGAACAACCAGGGTTTTCGCGTGCAAGGCTGGCTGCTCTACCCGGCCCATTACGACGCGCGGAAGAAATATCCGCTGATCGTGTACGTGCACGGCGGACCATCTTCGGCCGTGCTGCCGGACTGGAACAACAGCGCCACCGCGTATTCTACTTTCGGCTATTTCGTGCTGCTGCCCAATCCACGCGGCAGTTTCGGCGAAGGCGAGAAGTTCACCGAAGGCGTGCGCCGCGACATGGGCTATGGCGATTTGCGCGACATCCTCGCCGGTGTCGATGTGGTGGAAAAACAGGTGCCCGTCGACGACAAGCGCTTAGGACTGACCGGCTGGAGTTACGGCGGCTTCATGAGCATGTTCGCGCCGACCCAAACCGATCGCTTCAAGGCGGTGGTCGCAGGCGCGGGCTTGTCCGACTGGCAGAGCTACTACGGCGAAAACCAGATCGATCAATGGATGATTCCGTTCTTCGGCGCGTCGCTGTACGACGACCCACAGGCTTACGCAAAAAGCTCCGCGATCAACTTCATCAAGCGCGACCACACACCGGCGCTGATCGTGGTCGGCGAACGCGACGAGGAATGTCCCGCGCCACAGTCATTCGAATACTGGCACGCGCTGAAGACGCTGGGCGTGCCCACGATGCTGGTGGTTTACGCCAATCAGGGCCACCACATCGCCGATCCCGCCGATGAACGGGACATCCTCAAGCGTTCGCTGGCGTGGTTCGGGAAATACCTGGCGGCGAATTGAGCGCCGGGATCAGCTTGGCGGGTCCTTCTGTCGCGTGCGCGCAACGCCGGTAAGTATTCCCAAGCCCAGCAACACGACCACGCCAACGCCGATCCATTGCGGTGGAATGTGGATCATGTATGCGCCGTAGGCCAGACCGCAGATCACGATGATCATGCCCAGCAGATAAAGTGCGAACGACATGGTGACTTCCTTGTATGGGGAGCCGCCGGAATATTAGCGCGAAGTCGATCTGAAGAGCGGAACGCGGCGTCCGCTTCAGAACAGCCGGCCCTGCGGCGAGACCGTTCGCGGGGGCATGAATTTCGAAGTATTCAGCCGTACGCCGCCACGGCGCGTGTAGTCGTATTTCGCGCACGCGACGCCGAATCGCCGCGACAGCAGTTGTGCAAACACGCCTTGACCGTGCATGCGGGTATGGAAATCCGAATCGTAATCGCGGCCGCGATTCATCTGCTGTACCAGGCTCATCACGTGTTCGGCGCGCTGGGGCACGTACGCGCCCAACCACTCGCGGAACAATTGCTTCAGTTCGTGCGGCAATCGCAGTGTTGTGTAACCCGCGACCTTGGCGCCGGCTTGCGCTGCGGCTTCCAGCACGTGCTCCATGTGGCGGTCGTTGAGCGCGGGGATGATCGGCGCGACCAGCACGCCGCAGGGCACGCCGGCGTCGTTCAAGGTTTTGATCGCCTGGATGCGCCGATGAGGCGCGGTGGCGCGCGGTTCCAGCTTCGACGCGAGGCGATTGTCCAGATGCGCGCAGGAAATGAACACGTGCACCAGGTTCTCTTTCGCCATCGGCGCCAACAGATCGATATCGCGCTCCACCAACGCGTTCTTGCTGACGATGGTGCAGGGGTGCTTCGTTTCCAGCAGCACTTCCAGAATCGAGCGCGTGATTTTCAATTTGCGCTCGATCGGCTGGTACGGATCGGTGTTGGCGCCGAGATTGATCGGCGAGCAGCGATAGCC
>DATFCO010000141.1:0-8531 GCA_035253005.1 Rhodanobacteraceae bacterium | reverse complement strand
GGGCGTGATGATCAGCAGCGGGATCACCTGCAGCTTTTCGAAATTGTCCGCCCAGATGCCGATGATGAAACCGAACAGGCTGAAGGTGATCGCGGTCAGCAGCAGGAATCCGACCATCCACAGCGGATGCGCGATTTCGTACGGCACGAACAGGCGCGCGGTACCGAGGATGATCAGGCCGACGATCACCGACTTGGTCGCCGCCGCACCAACGTAACTGGTGACGATTTCGATGAACGAAATCGGTGCCGAATGGATCTCGTAGATCGTGCCGATGAACTTCGGAAAATAGATGCCGAAGGAGGCGTTGGATACGCTCTGCGTCAGCAGCGTCAGCATGATCAAGCCGGGAATGATGAAGGCGCCGTAGCTCACGCCTTCCACGCTGGTGATGCGCGAACCGATCGCCGAGCCGAACACCACGAAGTACAGCGACGTGGAAAGCACGGGCGAAGCCACGCTCTGCATCAGCGTGCGGCCGGTGCGCGCCATTTCGAAACGGTAGATGGATTTGATTGCCCGGAAATTCAATTTCATTTCGACGCCGTTGCCTGGATTTTTGTGAGTCGTGAGTGGTGAGTCGTGAGTAGAAAGAGCTGGATTCTGACCACTCACAACTCACAACTCACAACTCACTACTCACAACTCACGCTCAGTTTTTCCTGACCAGATTGACGAAGATTTCCTCGAGCGAACTTTGTCGAGTGCTCAGGTCGCGAAACCCGATATCCGCCGCGGAAAGATCGCGCAACAGAGAAGTGATGCCGGTGCGCTCGGCTTGGGTATCGTAGGTGTAGAGCAACTCCGTTCCGTTGGCCGCGAGCTCCAGGTCGTAAGCGGCAAGCGGCCGGGGAATCGCATCCAATGGCTGCTGCAATTGCAGGATCAACTGCTTCTTGCCGAGCTTGCGCATCAGCGCGTGCTTTTCCTCGACCAGGATCAGTTCGCCCTTGTTGATCACGCCGACACGGTCGGCCATTTCCTCGGCTTCGTCGATGTAGTGCGTGGTCAGGATGATGGTGACTCCGCGCTCGCGCAGCCGCCGTACCATGTTCCACATGTCGCGGCGCAGTTCCACGTCCACGCCAGCGGTGGGTTCGTCCAGGAACAGCACGTCCGGCTCGTGCGAAAGGGCCTTGGCGATCATCACGCGTCGTTTCATGCCGCCGGACAGCGTCATGATCTGATTGTTGCGCTTCTCCCACAGCGAAAGATCCTTCAGCACGCGCTCGATGTGCGCGGGATTCTTCGGTTTGTCGAAGAGTCCGCGGCTGAAGCTCACCGTGTTCCACACCGATTCAAATGCATCGGTGGTCAGTTCCTGCGGCACCAGCCCGATGATCGAGCGCGTCGCGCGGAATTGGCGCAGGATATCGTGCCCGCCGACGGCGACGGTGCCTTCGCTGGGCGTGACGATGCCGCAGACGATGCTGATCAGCGTGGTCTTGCCCGCGCCGTTGGGGCCGAGCAGGGCGAAGATCTCGCCGCGGCGGATGTCCAGATCGATGCGTTTCAACGCCTGGAAACCGCTCTTGTAGGTCTTGCTCAAGCCCCGGATCGAAACGATGGCGGAGCGTTGCGGGTTTTCCGTGGCTCGTGTCGCTGTCGCGGCGTTTTGCATGACGTGCGGAGATGCGGCGAAGCCGCACATGATCGCGCAACGCACGCGGCAGCGAAAGTCCGCCGCGGCTCGACGGTGGCGTACGGGTGTCGAAAGTCACTTTTGCCGATCGTCGTCCATGATCGAGAATGCGGAACCAGCTCGATGCGCTTGCGGCATGTTGCGCACGAGCGGAACGACCGGGGAGGTGAAGGATGAGCGTGACCCGTGAGCAGGCGGCGTCGAGGGCGCTCGCCGCGCTGGGCATCAGCGACATGGAAGAGTGCACCTACCGCGCGCTGTTGGCCCGGCACACCGCGACCGCTGCGGAGATCGCGCGCGAGCTTTCGCTTTCGCAACGAATGGCCAGAACGCTGCTCGGCAACATCGAAGCCAAAGGTCTGGCCACACGCACGCCGGAAACGCCGAGCGTGTACATCGCGGCGCCGCCCGAGTTCACCATCGAAACGTTGATCAAGCAGCGCCTGGCGATGCTGGAGCACGCGCGCGAAGTCATTCCGGACCTGAAGGGATTGGCCGAGCAGGCCAGCAACGTGCGCGGCTACGACCGCATCCTGGAATTGATCACCAACCGCGCCAATCTCAGCCTAGTATTTTCGCAAATGTACGGCTCGGCGCGCAGCGAAATCGTGGTGTTCCAGCGTGCGCCGATCCTGCTGCCCACCACGCGCGAGACGAAACCGCTGCCCGCCGGCGTGCGCGCGCGGACGATTTCCGATGCCGAATGCCTGCAGACTCCCGGTGTGCTGGAGTGGATCCGCAACGACATGGAACGCGGCGAGGAAGCGCGCACCTACCCGAGCCTGCCGTTCAAGATGATGATTGTGGATCGCAGTATCGGCCTGCTGACGCTGGTGACCGATCCGGAAGCGCCGACGCTGCTGGTACATCGCAGCGCCTTGCTGGAAGCGCTTTGCCTGCTGTTCGAATTCGCGTGGGAAAAGGCCACGCCGATTCTTGCGGTGCACGGCAAGCTCGAAACCGGATCAGTGGATGGACGCCTGGCCGAAGCTGCGGATACCTTGATTCCGATGCTGGCTGCGGGCCTCAACGACAAGGCGATCGCGCTGGAACTCGGCATTTCCGCCGCCACCCTCAACCGCCGCATCGGCGAATTGATGAAAGCCTACGGCACGCGCACGCGTTTCCAGTTGGGTTGGCGCATCGCGTTGGAAACCGCGCGCGCATCCGGCACCGAACGCGACCACGCCAAGGTGCGCAGCTTGCGCTCGGTGGCCTGATGGATTTTGCTCATGAGCATCATCCATCATCATTTTTTATTGCGGATGCATTGATGCAAGGAATAGTCTCGTCCCGTTCCGGCTTCCGGGGAGTTCGCAAGCAGAGCCCATCGATGGCAGTCAACCCTGACGGACTGCTGTATCGCCGAGCACTTGATCCGCGCCGACGCGCGGGAGCTCGTCCGAATCGCCGATCCGCGCCCTTGTCATCCGCGGCTGTCGATTGATAGAAAACCTGCGGTCGCCGCACGGGCGATCGCCCGCATCCGAAGCCGCAATTGAAACGTTCGTTCGCAGCGGACGGTAGTGGTCTGCTGCCTGAAACCACTTGGGAGCGCAGATGAACAAGAAGATCTACAGCCTGGTGTGGAACAAGTCACTGCAACAGATCGTGGTGACTTCCGAATTGGCCACCTGCAAGGGCGGGTCCGCCAGCAGCGGAGGCGCGCGCCGGTCGACGAAGTTCGCGCGATTGGCCCTGGCCGTGTTGCTTGCGATCGGATCGATGCCGCTGGCGTTTGCCGGCCAGACCGATTGCAGCGGCGCATCGGCTTCCGGCAACAACTCGATCGCATGCGGCAACGGCGCGAACGCCAGCGGCGATTACTCATCGGCATTCGGCTACAACTCGACTGCCAGCGGATTGAACAGCGTCGCGCTGGGATTCGATTCGGTGGCGGCCGGCGAGAAAGCCGTCGCCGCGGGCTATGTCGCGGTGGCAACTGGCGCCTTCAGCACAGCGCTCGGCAACAACGCGCACGCGACCGGTGACTTCAGCAGCGCGGTGGGCCGCGGCGCCTACGCCTCGGGTTACAAAGCGTCGGCGTTCGGTTACACGGCGAATGCAAGCGGTGACAACAGCATGGCATTGGGCACCAGCGCGGCAGCCGGCGGCACGGGTTCGATCGCGCTGGGCGACAGCGTGACAGCCATTGGCGATAACGACATTGCCATCGGCAAAGGCGCGGCCACTGGCGGCAGCGGTGGAAACAATATCTCGATCGGAACCGGTGCCTACGCGGGCAGCGCTTACGGCGGCAACATCGCGATCGGACAGAACGCGCGTGCTGCGGGCGCCGGCAAATACACCACCGCGATCGGCCGCAATGCCAGCGCGGACGGCAAGTACGCGATGGCGCTGGGCAATGGCGCGACCGCGTCGAACGATCTCAGCATGGCGGTCGGCGCGCGCGCGAAGGCTGCAGGGTCCGTCTCCACCGCGGTCGGCGAATACTCCACGGCGGGCGATGCCGGAGCAACAGCCGTCGGCGCCTTCTCGTACGCGACCGCGGCGGAGAGTACCGCGTTGGGCTTTTCCGCGTTCGCGACCGGGCGAAGCGCGACGGCACTCGGCGAGAACGCCCATGCGACAGGTTATGCCACGGCCATCGGAGCGAACAGCTACGCCAACGGATATGGGTCGAATGCGCTGGGCACGTTCGCATTTGCCGCGGGCGTGCACAGCAATGCGCTGGGCGCTAATTCGGTAGCGATCGGTGACGACTCGTTGGCGATGGGCTACCGCTCATATAGCGCGGGTTCGCACAGTACCGCGATAGGCTACTTCGCGACGGCCTCGAGTTACGGCTCGAATGCCATCGGTTCGAACGCTGCGGCATTGGGTTACTCGTCTATCGCACTGGGCAATACCAGCCTCGCGAATGGCGACTACGGCACGGCGGTAGGACCATTCGCGGTGGCGCAGGGCTATTCATCGGTGGCTTTGGGCGACACGGCCAACGCCATCGGCGATCAGAGCGTCGCGATCGGCAAAAACGCGTACGCGGGCAGCCGCAACGGCATCGCGATCGGCAATGGTGCGTATGTGGCGGCGACCTATCAGGGCGCTCCGACGCAAGGCATTGCGATCGGGTATCAGGCTCAGGCCACTGCGAAGGACAGCATCGTCATCGGCAATGGGGCCAAGACCGCCGGCGCAGGCAAGTACGCCACCGCGATCGGCACCAACGCATACGCCGGCAGAAATGCGATCTCGATCGGCAGCAACAGTTCGGCCATCGGCAAATACGCGACGGCGGTCGGCAATGGCGCCAGCGCCGATGAATCGTTCGGCACGGCATTCGGCAACCGGGCCGATGCGGGTTCGGTTTCCGCCACCGCAATCGGAGCGAGCGGCACCGCAACGGGTTTCTTCTCGTCCGCGCTTGGATATCTTGCTCGTGCCACCAACACTGGATCGGTAGCGCTGGGAGCGGACAGCTATGCCAGCGGTTATGCCGCTCTTGCCGCGGGTTTGAATGCCAGTGCGAAGGGCGCGGTATCCATCGCGCAGGGATATGGCGCCTACACCAGCGCCGAAGCAATAGGCGCTGTTGCGACGGGTTATGGTGCGGCCGCCACCAATTACTCGGCCGTCGCGGTCGGGCCTCGATCCGCTGCGAGCGGTATTTCGTCCGTCGCGCTCGGTGACACGACGGTCGCCGAAGGCGACTACAGCCTCGCCGCGGGATCGTTCGCGGTTGCACAAGGCATGTCTTCCACGGCGGTCGGGGACACCGCCAATGCGCTGGCCGACAACAGCACGGCCGTAGGCGGCAGTGCGTACGCGAGTGGCATCGGGTCCACTGCATTGGGCGACAACGCCGTCGCGCTGGCGGACAATAGCACGGCTCTCGGCGCCAATACGTATGCGAGCGGTGTGAGCTCGACCGCGCTGGGCCATCATGCCTCCGCGGCCGGGCAAAACGATCTCGCGATGGGCGCCGGTGCGCACACGCTTTCGGGCAATTATTCGACCGGCAACAACATCGCGGTCGGCACCAATGCCTATGCCGGCAATGCCTACGGCGGCGGCGCGATCGCGATGGGCGATCAGGCGAGCGCCAACAGCCCATACGCGGCGGCTTTTGGATCGAAAGCCGTCGCCGGCAACTTCGGCGCGCTCGCCGGCGGCTATCTCAGCTCGGCGGCCGGCGAATGGAGCGTCGCGTTGGGCGAAAAAGCGCAGGCATCCCAGATCGGCGCGGTGGCGGTCGGTGGCGGCGCCTACGCGCTCGGCAATTCCAGCGTCGCGATCGGCGGACAGTTCATCACCTTCGCATCGACCGTGCACACCAAGGCGCTGGGTTCGCATTCGGTCGCGGTCGGCCCTGGCGCGTTGAGCGAAGGCGATTTTTCGATCGCGCTGGGCGACGAATCGGTCGCGGGCAATGATTTCACCGTCGCATTGGGCGGCGGTTCTTCGGCTTCGGGTTATCGCGGCACCGCGCTGGGCATGAACGCGCTGGCGAAAGGAGACGCCAGCACCGCGGTCGGTTCCGGTGCATCGGGTTACGGCGTGTTGAGCAGCGCGTTCGGAATTCTTTCCACCGCCGCCGGCGATGCATCGCTGGCGCTCGGTGCATACGCCGCGGCAGGCGGCACGGGCTCGATCGCCGAAGGTCTCGCGGCGTACACCACTCCCGACGCATACAACGCGGTCGCGCTCGGTTCGCACGCTTACGCCTCGGGACAGGGCGCGACGGCATTAGGCGCCTTGTCGAATGCCTCCGGTGGATTGAGCCTCGCGGCCGGTTACTCTGCGTTCGCCACCGGCGAAGCTTCAACCGCCTTGGGCAACACCGCGGCGGCGATGGGTGATTACAGCAGCGCGGTCGGAGCCAATGCCTACGCCAGCGGCGCACACGCATCCGCTTTCGGTTCGAACGCGCAAGCATTGGCCGACGACAGCAGTGCTTTCGGCAGCAACGCGATGGCGCTCGGCAGATTCGCGACGGCGGGCGGATTCGGCAGCCGCGCCACCCAGAAATGGAGCACCGCCTTCGGCGTCGGCAGCCAGGCCACCGGACAGAGCGCCGTCGCCATCGGCGGACAAATGGTGGTGATCAACGGCCAGACGTGGCAGAAGGAATTGTGGTCCACCGAAGCGACCGGACAGGAAAGCACCGCGATCGGCACCGCGGCGCACGCCACCGACTACGCGACCACCGCTGTCGGTTCCACCTCGGAAGCTTCCGCACAAGGCGCGGTGGCGGTCGGCACCGCCAGTACCGCGCGCGGCGACGACAGCGTCGCGCTCGGTACGATGGCGCGCGCCTACGACGTGCTCGGCATCGCGATCGGTTCCAGCGCACAGGCGCAATCCGCACGCAGCATCGCGCTGGGAGAAATGTCGGTCAGCGCCGGCGACGGCTCGCTGGCGATCGGCGGCTTGGCCGCAGCCGGCGGAGATCAGAGCATCGCCTTTGGATGGAACGCAATCGTCTTCCCCGGCGCCACCAACACGGCGCTGGGCGCCAACAGCGAAGTCGCGCCCGATGCAGCCAATTCGGTCGCGCTCGGCAACAACTCCTACGCGGATCGGCCGAACACGGTTTCGGTCGGCACACCGGAACGCATTTCGGATGGACAATTCCCATACGAGATCGCGGCGATGGATCGCCAGATCACGCACGTCGCGGCGGGCACGGAAGACACCGATGCGGTCAATGTCGCGCAATTGAACGCGGCGACTTCGTATTTCCGGAGCAACGGTGCGGGCGACGGCAGTGATGGTGCGGTGGCATCCGGAATGGACTCGATCGCGGCGGGCGCGGGCGCGCAGGCCACCGCGGACAACAGCGTGGCGATCGGCGCGGGTTCGCTGGCGGACGTGATGAACACCTTTTCGGTTGGCTCCGCGGGCAACTATCGCCGCATCGTCAACGTCGCCGACCCGGTGGACGCGCACGACGCGGTGACGCTCGGCTATCTGCAGGCGAATTACTCCACCAGCTCGACGATCAGCAATCTTTCCAGCGAAATCGATGCGTTGAACAAGCAGGTGGCGTCGCTGCAAGGCGCGTCCAGCGGAATAGCGAACGATGCAGCGCTTGCCCAATCGGCCACTCCGGCGCAGAGCGGTGGCGCACCTGCGCGCGCGGCGAATGCTCCTGCGTTGTCCGGCGAATCGCAGCAGGCGGTCGCATCGGCCAATAGCTACACCGATCAGCAAACCGCGGAGGCCCTGCATTCGGCGCAGACCTACACCGATAGCGCCAGCGCGCAAACCTTGAATTCGGCCAAGGCGTACACCGATCAGGCACTGGCAGGTTACGTCACCACCGACTCGTTCAACCAATTCCAGGATCAGGTGAACATGCGCTTCAGCGAGCAGGACAAGCGCATCGACAACCTGGGCGCGATGGGCGCGGCCTCATCGCAAATGGCCATCAATACGGCCGGTTTGTCGGGCGACAATCGCGTCGGCGTCGGCGCGGGCACCTACAACGGCCAATCCGCGGCGGCGATCGGATACCAGCACATGTTCTCCGATCACAAGGCCAGCATTTCGATCGGTGCCTCGTTCGGCAGCGGCGATACGGCCGGCGGCATCGGCGCAGGCTTCAGTTGGTGAGGGGAGGGAAAAAAAAATCGGAACGCATCGGCCGATCCTGACATCGATGCCTTCACTCACAGAGGAACTTCCATGTTGATGCTACACAACCTGCGCAAGACGGCGCTCGTGCTGGCGGTCAGCGGTGCGATCGGCGTGGCCGGTGCGGCCCAGGCCGCGTCCAGCACGACCTTGGCAACGGTGAGCCGCGGCACCCAACTGCTCCACGGCGATTCGATCAGCGGCGCGTTGTCGCTGTCGCATCCGATCCATGTGACCGTCGCGCTGAAGCTGCGCAATCCGGATCAGTTGCACGCTTACAACGCCAAACCGC
>DATFCO010000140.1:0-4392 GCA_035253005.1 Rhodanobacteraceae bacterium | reverse complement strand
ACCCGTCACGCTCACCCTGTTGATCGCGAATATCGCGGTGTTCCTACTGATGCAGGCCGGATTCGGCGACTGGCTGATCCTGCATTGCGCGCTGTGGCCGCTGGGGCCGGATCAACTGGCCGGTTACACGACGATGGGCGTCCCGGTGACCGTCGGTTTCCGCTGGTGGCAGTTGTTGACTTACGCCTTCCTGCACGGCGGCTGGGCGCACATCGGCTTCAACATGCTGGCGCTGTACATGTTCGGCGGCCCGATCGAGCACCTGTTCGGCACGCGCCACTATATTTTCTATTACCTGTTCTGCGCGGTGATCGCGGCGGTCGCGCATCTGTGCGTCGTGCATTTCTTCACCGGCGGTTTTTATCCGACGCTCGGTGCATCCGGTGCGATCTTCGGCCTGCTGCTGGCGTTCGGCATGATGTATCCGCGGGCCAAAATCATCGCGCTGATCCTGCCGATTCCGTTGCCCGCATGGATCGCCGTGATCGGCTACATGCTGCTGGAACTTTTCCTCGGCATCACCGGCACGCAAGCGGGCGTCGCCCACTTCGCGCACCTGGGCGGCGCGGTCGGCGGGTTCTTCCTGATCCAGTACTGGCGCGGAAAGTTTCCGATACGACCGAAGCGCATTTTGATGCGATAAAACCCCTCTCCCGCTCGCGGGAGAGGGGTAGGGGTGAGGGGAATAATTGCGAAGACATGCCCCCATCCGCCTTCGGCACCTTCCCCCGCAAGCGGGGGAAGGCAAACCGTCAGGCCTTCAACAGCTCCGGCGTCAGCACCGGCGCGATCGTATCGACCATCTGCGCGACGATATGGTGGTTGCCGGCGAGGATGTTGCCGGAGGCGGGCAGGCCGTCGCGGCCGGCGAAATCGCAGTAGCGTCCGCCGGCTTCGCGCACCAGCAGGCAACCGGCCGCCATGTCCCACGGCTTCAAGCCCGGCTCGAAATAGCCGTCCAGACGTCCGCTCGCCGTCCAGGCCAGATCGAGCGCGGCCGAGCCCGCACGGCGCAGGTCTTCGGCTCTGCACAGCAGCGCGCGTGTCATCGCCAGTTGCGCATCCAGATGCACGCGCTGACGAAACGGGAAGCCAGTTGCGAGTAGCGCGCCATCGAGCGTTTCGCGTTTGCTGACGCGGATGCGGCGGTCGTTGAGGAACGCGCCATCGCCTTTGCTGGCTGTAAACAGTTCGTCCCGCAGCGGATCGAAGATTACGCCGTGCATCGGCTCGCCGCGGTCCAGTTGCGCGATGGACACCGCGAACTGCGGGATGCCGCGCAGGTAGTTGTGCGTGCCGTCCAGCGGATCGATCACCCAGGTGAAGCGCGCGTTGCTTTTGCCGGAAGCGCCGGATTCTTCGCCGAGCACCGCGTGATCGGGATAGGCGCGTTTCAGCTCGCGCACGATCTCGGCCTCCGCGAGGCGATCGACCTCGGATGCGAAATCCAGATGCTGCTTCTCCACCACGGCGAGATTGCCGACCCGGTTCATGTAACGCAGGATGACATTGCCCGCGGCGCGCGCGGCGCGCACCGCGACCGTGACGGCGGGTCGGGCCATGACTTCAGTTCCGTGGTGATGGTAAAGAACACACCGCGCGAGGCGGCGATCGGCAAGTTTAGCAGCGGGAGACGAGAGACGGGAGACGGAAGGCAGGTTACGCTTTCTTTTCCCGTCTTCCAGTCCCCTTCTCCCGTGCGACACCTCCGCTTCGTCCTCTCGCGCACCTCGCATCCGGGCAATATCGGTTCGGCGGCGCGTGCGATTCGCACCATGGGCTTCGATCGATTGGTGCTTGTCGCGCCGCATCGCTATCCGGACCCGCAGGTGCATGCGATGGCGGCGGGTGCGGACGACGTGCTCGCGAAATTGCAGGTCCACGCGAACGTGCCGGATGCGATCGCGGATTGCACGCTGGCGTTCGGGTTGAGCGCGCGCCGGCGCGGCATTGCCTTGCGCGAACTGGCACCGCGTGAAGCGGCGAATGAAATCGCCGCGGGGTTGGAACGGGATGCGCAAGTCGCGCTGTTGTTCGGCAACGAACAATCCGGACTGGACAACGACGAGCTGATGCTCTGCCATGCGATGGTGCGCATCCCGAGCGTGGAGGATTTCTCTTCGCTCAATCTCGCGCAGGCGGTGCAGGTAATGGCTTACGAATTGCGGCTGGCTCTGCTCGACAAGCCGGTCGAACCGCCCGCGCCGCGCGATTCGCCGGCTTCATCCGCGCAGATGGAAGAGTTCTTCCGGCATCTGTTCAACACATTGCACGAGATCGACTTCCACAAGGGACGCTCGGCGCAAACCATCGAGCGGCGCTTGCGACGATTCTTCCAGCGCACGCAACTTGACGCGCGCGAACTGCGTGTGCTGCACGGGATTCTCGCGGATGCGGAGCGGGTGGCGCGGATTGCGCGGAAGACGGGAGACGGGAAGAGGAAGACGTAGTCAAGTTAGTACGCAGTCGCGCTTTTCGTCTCTCGCCTGCCATTCTCGTCCCCCGGATCGCTACCCTCCGCCCATCCCGGATTCTTCCTCGTCTTCATCCGCGGCGGCAATCGGCGTGATCAACACCTTGTCGATACGCGCGCCGTCCAGATCCGCCACTTCGAAACGCAAACCCTGCCAGTCGAACGATTCTCCCGCCTCGGGAATGCGGCCGAACGCGGCCATCATCATGCCGGCCACGGTGCGGAAATCGCCGTCGTCTTCGTTCGGCAATTCGAGCCGTTGCACCAGCTCGCGCAGGTCGTCGGTGGAAACGGAACCGTCCAACAGCAGGCTGCCGTCGTCGCGGCGCACCACCGGAGCACCGCGCGGCGCGTCGCCTTCCGCGGGTGTCGCGCGCCCGACCACCGCGCTCAGTAGATCGTTGAGTGTCACCAGGCCTTCGATGCCGCCGTATTCGTCCACCACCAGCGCGAATTGCGTTTCGGCGTCGCGGAATTCCTCCAGCAGATCCAGCGCGCGCGCGGTGCCCGGCACGAACAGCGGCTTCGCCAGTTTCTTGAACAACTCGGGCAGGCGCGTTTCGACGGATATCCCTTGCAGCAGGCGTTTCACTTCCAGCACGCCGACCACGTCGTCCTCGCTGCCGCGATAGACCGGATAACGCGAGAACGGCGTGGCGCGCAGCACGGCGAGATTCTCCGCGAGCGGCGCCGCGGCATCCAGCCAGGCGATGCGCGGACGCGGCGTCATCACCGAGTCTACGCTGCGGTCGCCCAGCCGCAACACGCGGTTGACCATGTTGCGCTCGTCCGGATCGAGCACGCCCTGCTCGGTGCCTTCCGCGACCAGCAGGCGGATTTCCTCTTCGGTGATCTTCTCGCGGCGCGTGCGGTTCAATCGCAGCAGCGCGAGCGCGAAGCCGCTCAGGCGGTTCAACACCCACACGAACGGCGCGGTCAGCCACGACAGCGCCAGCATCGGCGTGGCGATCACGCAGGCGATGCGCTCGGGGCCGGCCAGCGCCGCTCGCTTGGGCACCAATTCGCCCACCGTGATGTTGATCGTGGTGACGATGATGAAACCGATCGCCAGTCCGATCACGGTCGAATAGGCCGCCAGACCCGGCAGATCGAAATGCAGCAGCCAGTTGCGGATGTTGTCGCTGACCGCGGTGCCGGTCGCGGCGCCGGTGATCAGCGTGATCAGCGTAATGCCCACCTGCACGGTGGAGAGAAAACGCTCCGGATGTTCGGCCAGCCGCAAGGCGATCTTGGCCTGCGCGCTGGTGCGCGCCATGTGTTTCAGGCGGCTCTTGCGCGAGGCGATCAGGGCGATTTCGGAGAGGGCGAAGAAGGCGTTGCACAGCGCCAGCAGCAACACCAGTCCCAGCTCGGTCAACATGGCTTGGGCGAGCGAAGGTCGTCCATGCGCGGAAGTGTAGCAAGCCCGCCGCCTGCCCCGTGCGGGGCGTTGTCACGCTCGTGTAACATCGTCGAAATATCTTGCCGCCCCATTGTCAGGAGTCGGTCATGTTCTCGCTGCAGACGATGTTCGGCAAAGGCGACAAGTTTTACGGTCTGCTGGAAGCCAGCGCGCAGGCCGCGCGCGACGGCGCCAGCGCGCTGCAATCCTTGCTGGAGCATCGCGGCGGGGCGCCGCTGGACAGCTTCCGCGCCGCGCGCCGACGCGAGAAGCAGCTCGCCGCGCAGATCAGCGAGGCGCTGGTCAACACCTTCGTCACCGCGCTGGATCGCGAGGACATCGAGGCGATGTCCTCAGCGCTGTACCGCATTCCCAAGACCATCCAGAAATTCGCCGACCGCTACGCGATCGTTTCCGACCGCCTGCAGGATGTCGATTTCGCTTCGCGCGCGGCCCTGCTGATGCGCGCCACCGAAGCGGTCGCTCAGATGGTCGGAGAGTTGCGCAACGGCCTGCG
>DATFCO010000139.1:0-2247 GCA_035253005.1 Rhodanobacteraceae bacterium | reverse complement strand
GCGGAGAGACGATGCGGAGCGCAACGCTTTCCGACGATCTCCAGCGCTTGTTCCAGACCGATGCGTGTCGGATAGTCAGTACTCGTCATGCGCTCGCTCGCAATCCCGGAAATCCTGCGGCGTGTTGAGATTATGGAACGCGGCGGATCGGCCGGAGAAATCGGCTGCGCACGCGCCGATTTCCCGATGCCACTGCACCACGGATGCGTGCGAGGCCAACGCAGCGCGCGCACTTGCCAGCAAGGGTTCGGCTTGCGTCATCCGATACAACGCGAACAGCGGTTGAGGACCGGTTTCATCGTGCGCGAAGGCGCAACTCGCCGCGCCGGATTTCGTCAGCACCGACTGCAAACGTTCGCGCAAATCCGAGGGCGGCCGTGGACAATCCACCGGAACGGTCATCATCCATTCGCGAGGCTCCGCGTCCATTCGCGAAAGCGCATACGCGAGCGCCGCAACGATTCCGGCCAGCGGTCCTGAGTGACCCTCTCTCTCGTCGCTTATTGCCGGCGCGAAGCGTGAATATTCTTCGAAATTGCGGTTGGCGACGATCAGCAATGCTCCGCATTGCGGCTGCAGTGCGTCCAGGACGTGTGCGATCAACGGTCGGCCGCGCAACGGCAGCAGGCCCTTGTCTGCGCCGCCGACGCGCGTGCCTGCTCCGCCGGCGAGGATCACGCCGAGACACGGTATCGTCATTTCTTGCCGCGCACGTGCCGGATCATCCGCCGCCGCTTGCGTTGCTGGCTTTCCGTCAGTTTGTTGCGGCGGCCGGCGAACGGATTCTCGCCTTCGCGGAACTCGATTCGGATCGGCGTGCCTTCCAGCTTGTAGCGCTTGCGGAAAGTATTTTCGAGATAACGCCGGTAGCTGTCGGCGATGTGCCGGGTGCGCGTGCCGTGGATTACGATGGTCGGCGGATTGTGGCCGCCTGGATGCGCGAAGCGCAGTCTCGGCGCATGCCCGCGCACCAGCGGTGGTTGATGCGCAGCGATCGCCTGCTCCAGCGCGCGAGTCAGATCGGATGTGCTGAACTCACGCGTGGCGGAGAGATGCGCGCGGTCCACGCTGCGCATCAGCTCGCGCAAACCGGAGCCGTGTTTCGCCGAAATGAAAACCGGCTTGGCCCAGGCGACGAAATCCAGCTTGCGATCGAGGCCCTCGCGGACACGCTCGCGCTCGTAAGCGGAAAGTCCGTCCCACTTGTTGGCCGCGATCACCAGCGCGCGGCCGGCGTCCAGCACTTGGCCGATCAGGGTCAAATCCTGCTCGGCCACGCCTTCGCTGGCATCAAGCAGCACGATCGCGACCTGCGCGGCCGCGATCGATTGCAAAGTCTTGATGGCGGAAAATTTCTCCAGCGCGTCATCGACGCGTCCGCGCCGGCGCACGCCGGCGGTGTCGATCAGCGTGTAACGCTTGCCGTCGCGTTCCAGCGGCACGTGGATCGAATCGCGCGTGGTCCCCGCGACATCGGACACGACCACGCGTTCTTCGCCCAGCAATCGGTTGACCAGCGTGGACTTGCCGACATTGGGCCGGCCGGCGATCGCCACGCGCGTGCCGGTGTTTTCATCTTCGACATCGGCGTCGGGTTCGTCGTCCCGCGGCAGAAACGGCAAGACCTGCGCGATCAGGTCGCCCACGCCGCGTGCATGCGAAGCCGCGATTGGCAATGTCGCGGCGACGCCCAGCGAGGAAAATTCCGCCAGCGCGACATTGGGATCGACGCCGTCCGTCTTGTTGATCGCCAGCACTACCGGTTTGGCGGCGCGGCGGAGTTCATCGAGGATCGCGCGATCCTGCGGCAGCAAACCCTCGCGCGCATCGACCAGCAACACGCAGGCTTGCGCTTCGTCGATCGCCAGCCGCACCTGCCGCGCGGTCAGCACATCGATGTCGACGGCTTCGCCGGACAAGCCGCCGGTATCGACGACCACGAAAGGACGCTCGCCCAAGCGGCAGACGCCGTAGTGACGATCGCGTGTGACACCGGGGAGATCGGCGACCAGCGCGTCGCGCGAACGCGTCAGCGCATTGAAGAGCGTGGACTTGCCGACATTGGGACGGCCGACGAGGGCGACGACGGGAAGCATGCGGAGGGACTCCCTGTCGCCACGATCGGCTTACTGCGAACCGGCAACCCGGTAAGCGCCGATCGTGCCGTCCACGTCTTCCACGAACACGGTGTCGCCGACCACCAGCGGGCGCGCGCGGATCGCATCCTTCGACAGACGC
Source organism: Rhodanobacteraceae bacterium (assembly GCA_035253005.1). Classification (GTDB taxonomy): domain Bacteria; phylum Pseudomonadota; class Gammaproteobacteria; order Xanthomonadales; family Rhodanobacteraceae; genus 66-474. Next base: position 9 of record DATFCO010000139.1, on the reverse strand, counting down.
TCGCGCGCG
>DATFCO010000138.1:0-14963 GCA_035253005.1 Rhodanobacteraceae bacterium | reverse complement strand
TTGTTCGGGTGAACCTGGGCAGAGTGTCCAAAGTTCCCCCTCACCCGCCAAGCGCTGCGCGCTTGTCTCCCTCTCCCCAACGGGGAGAGGGTTGGGGTGAGGGGGCTCGATGGGGTTCATCTCGATGAGCGCCAAAAAACTCCACATCCGCCCCGCCCACGCCGGCGACGACGAGTTCATTCTTTCGCTTGTAGAGCGTTTCGTGGATTTCGAATTGCCCGCGTGGCGCAAACGCAACGATTGCGCCAACGGCATCCGCCGCGATTTGAAACGTGCGCTGGACCAGTTGCCCGCCTCGGAAACTTTGTTCGTCGCGGAAGACGAAAACGGCGAGCGTCTCGGCTTCCTGCGCGTGCAGAAGACGCGCGATTTCTTTTCCGGCCGCGCCAACTGCCACGTCTCCGACATCGCGGTGGCGCCAGGTTGCGAAGGCCGCGGCGTGGGCCGCACCCTGCTCGCCCACGCGGAGGCGTGGGCGAAGAAGCAGCGCTGCACGCTGATCACGCTGGCGGTGTTCCCCCGCAATACGCGCGCCCGGGAGTTGTATGAACGGGCCGGTTTCGCCGAAGACCTGCTGCGGCTGGCCAAGCGGGTGAAGTAGCGCATGCCCGCACAAACCGGCGCTCATCTCGCGACTTTCTGCTAGAGTCGCATCGATCCGGCTGTCCGGATCAAGACGACCCGCCGACGCCAAACGCGGCCGACGAGCCACCTTCCTGAGGGTGTTGTCCAAGTCGAGCGGAGGCTTCGCGATGTCGGAGTCGTCGTCCCCTTCCCGGTTCGCCTACCGAGCCTTCATCAGTTACAGCCATCGCGACAAGGCCTGGGCCGACTGGCTGCACAAGTCGCTGGAAACGTATCGCGTGCCGTCTCGGCTAGTCGGCAAGGAAACCGCGGCCGGCACGATCCCGCGCCGGCTGCATCCGGTCTTCCGCGACCGCGAGGAACTGGCGAGCGCCACCGATCTCGGCCGCAAGGTCAATGAAGCGCTGGCGCAATCGCAAAACCTGATCGTGATCTGCTCGCCGGCCTCGGCCACCTCGCGCTGGGTCAACGAGGAAGTGCTGGCCTACAAGCGCATGGGCCGCGCCGAGCACATCTTCTGCCTGATCGTGGATGGCGAACCGGACGCCAGCGACATGCCCGGCCGCGAAGCGGAAGAATGTTTCTGCCCCGCGCTGCGTTTCCAGATCGATGCAAGCGGACAACCCGGCGCGCGCACCGAGCCGATCGCCGCCGATGCGCGGCCCGGCAAGGACGGCAAAGGCAATGCGAAATTGAAACTGATCGCCGGCATGCTCGATGTCGGTTTCGATGCGCTGAAGCAGCGCGAACAGCAACGCCGCGTGCGGCGTTTGACCGCGATCGCCGCAGCCGCGCTGGTGATCATGGCGGTGACGATCGTGCTGGCCGTGTTCGCACTGATCTCGCGCCACCAAGCCGTGACCGCGCAAGCCGCCGCCGAACGCCGGCAGAAACAGGCCGAGGATCTGGTCGGCTTCATGCTCGGCGACCTCAATGACAAGCTGGCGCAGGTACAGCGGCTGGACATCATGCAGGCCGTGGACGATCAGGCCATGGCGTATTTCAAGTCGCTTCCAGCCACCGATGTCAGCGACACCGCGCTGGAGCAGCGCGCCAAGGCGTTGGAAAAGATTGGCGCGGTGCGATTGGATCAAGGCCGCTTGCCATCAGCACTGGAATCATTTCAGGCGGCCGCCAATTTAGCGCGTCGACTGGCGAACACTGCGCCCAAGGACGTCTCACGACAACTCGCCTACGCACAAGTCTTGGCGTACATGGGGACGACCGATTTCTATCGAGGACGGCTGGACAGCGCCCTCTACTACTACGAATCCGCACAAGTACCCATTCAACGTGCGGGCTTGGTGGCACCCGACAATCTGGAAGTCAAATACCAACTCGCGACTATCGACAATAACATCGGGCGCGTCTTGGAGGCGCACGGTCTGCTGGACAAAGCCGAAGCGCAATATCGAAATTCGCTCGAGTTGTATCAGCACCTGGTAGCAACCACACCCTCCAATGTCGAATGGACGAATCTGCTTGGCTTCGCGCATAACAACCTAGGCAAGCTGGAATTAATCCGCGGCGATCTTGCTGCCGCGATCGGCGAATATGCGGCGCAAGATGCGATCGAGAGCCGTTTGTCGACAAACGGTCCCAAGAATAACGATCAACGCGAGGCCACGACCATTGCTCACGCCACCTTGGGACGAACATTGGCGCTGGCCGGTGACATCGAAACGGGAACGCATTATCTGCAACAAGCCGTCGATTTCTCCTCGCAACTCGTCGCCGTCGATCCACACAACACCAGTTTTCAGGAAGACCTCGCGCTGTATTCGACGCAACTTGCGCGGGTGAAGCGCCTCAGCGGCGCCTTGCCGGCTGCCCAGGCATTGAGTGCGCGCGCCGTGGCGATCTTCGCCGCGATGACCAAACAGGACTCCGGCAACAGCGGCTGGCAGCACGAATATGCCGAGGCCCTCGTCGAGCAGGCTGCCGAATCGCTCGCCACAAAGGAGACGGCCGCGGCGCAGACACAAGCGCGAGCCGCTTTGAAGACATTGAACCCGCTGTTTGCCGCTCAACCGGACGACCGTGACACTCTGCTCGTCACCGCACGCACAAAATTGCTGTTGGCCGCCGTACCCGGCGATGCGCAGACCGCGACCGGCTTGCGCAAGGAGGCACTAAGAGCGATGCAGCGCGTAAAAGCCGGCCGCAATGATCCGCGCTTGCTGGCTTTGCAGGTCGAAGCCCTGCTCGCTTTGAATCAGCGCGCGGCGGCGCAGCCGCTGATCAAGCAATTGCAAAAAGGCGGCTATCGCGATCTGGCGTTGATGGACGTACTGAAACGCGAGCGGATCGCTTACCCGCCTAACCCGAATTTTCAAGCGAGACTGCTGGCCGCACGAAGGCCTGAGATTTCGCAAGCAGAAGCTGCACGGTAACGGCGCATCACCCCCTCAACACCGGAGATCGTCATGCCTACCCTGTACGTCACACTGGATACCACCAAAACACCCTGGGCTGTCAGCGTAAATCAGGCCAACGGCCTCAATGAAATTCCGCAAAGTTCGGTGGCGCAAACCATAACTTGGCAGCTGACTGGCAACGCCGCCAGCGGCACTTTCAACTCGCTGACGGATCCGAACAATCCCGGGTTTGCATTCATGGGCACCCAGCCGCCTCGTGGCGTGTTCACCAGTCCTGTTGTAAACGGCAATCAATTCACGTTGAGCGATCTCAACAACGGCCCGAACGCGACCGGCACATGGACGTACAAACTGTGCATCAATGTTGGCGGCACGGTGTATACGACCATCAACACATCACCAACCGGAACTGCCACAAATCCGTCACTGAAAAACAAGTAGTGAAATCGTTGAAGAACACGAGCTGCTTCCAACAACGAAGCACCCTGCCATCACACAATTTCTAGGAAATTTGACATGTCAAAGCAAGCCAATCAGCCGCAGAACCCACCCGCATCCCAGTCCGATAGCGATACCCCGCGCAACGACGACGATCGACGCGACGATTCAGAACAAAGTATCGGTGCGAGCACCGACACCGCCACAAACCCTGTGCTCAAGAACAAGTGAGCCTGCATAACGACGTTTTCACCGCGGCAATCCCGCCGCATACAAAGGAGTAGCACATGAAACGCATCATGTTGTTCGGTGTGATCGCGCTGGTTCTGGCCGGCAGTGCGGGCGTGGCTTCCGCCAGTCCGGCACGGGGGGGGTAAGCGCGGCGTCGATGCTGCTGATGTTCCTGACGAACCCGATGGGCGCTTACGGGATGATGATGACTGCCGACGATCCGCCTGTCGTAGACCCGTATACCAACACCAATCCAAGAGTTAAAAACAACAACTAGAATTTTGTAAACCACCATGCTGGAGACGCCGAACAATCGTTCGCAACAGATGACAACACCTCTCGTCATCGGCGTCACCAGCCACCGCAACATTCCCGCACGCGAGATCGAATCCATCCGCGCTCGCGTGCGGGAGCTTTTCGCGCAGTTTCAACATCAGTTTCCGCACCTGCCACTGGTGGTGCTGTCCGCGTTGGCCGAAGGCGGCGATCAACTGGTGGCGCAGGAAAGCTTGAACCTCGGTGCGCGGCTGATCGCGCCGCTGCCGTTGCCGCGCGAAATGTATGCGCAGGATTTCACTGATGCCGCGACGCGAGCGACGTTCGATTCGCTGTGCACGCAGGCGCACGTCATCCAGTTGCCATTGTTGCCGGGGCACACGCTGATCGACATCGCTCAATCGGGCGTGGAACGCAACCGGCAATACGCACAGGCCGGCGCGTTCGTGGCGCGGCATTGCCACTTGCTGCTGGCGATCTGGGACGGCAAGACTTCCGACAAGCTGGGCGGCACCGCGCAGGTGGTGGAGTATTACCTCGGCGGCGCGATGCCGGGCTTGATCGAACGCCGCCGCGATGCGCACCGCTACCAACTGGGCGGCGGCGACGAACGGCTGGTGTGTCATCTGGTCTGTTCGCGCGACGAACCGGACGGCGATCCGCAACCGCCGCTGCAGCCGGGCAAGGTACTCTGGCGCAGCGGCGGCGAAGTCGGCGCGCCCGATGCGCCGATGCCGAAGGCGTTCGAAATGCCGTTCGCGCACGCCGACGAGTTCAACCAGGATGCGGCGAAATACGCAGCCGAAATCGGCTCGGCGGGCGATGCATCGCAACGCGATTCTGCGCCGCCTTCAACCATCGCCGCGCTTTTCGATGCCGCCGACTGGCTGGCGGTGCACTTCCAGAAACGCGTGCTGCTGGCGATGCGCATCACCTACACCGTCGCCGCGCTGATGGGCATCGCCTTCGCGGTGTACGACAACCTCAGCGCGCAGAACTACATGATCTACGTGTTCTTGCTGCTGTTCGTCTGCGGCATCGTGATCAGCGCCATCGCGCGGCGGCGAGGCTGGCATCGCAAATATCTCGACTACCGCGCGCTGGCGGAAGGCTTGCGCGTCCAGGGCTACTGGCGCCGCGCCGGCATCTCGCTGACCAACGATCCCGAGTTCGCGCACGACAGCCTGCTGCAGAAACAGGACATCGAACTGGGCTGGACGCGCAACGTGATGCGCAGCGCCGGCCTGGACGATCCGCCGCCGCGCAGCGGAATCGATCTGCACGAGGTGATCCGCGAATGGGTCGGAGACGAAGGGCACGTCGGCCAGCTCGGTTATTACCGACGCAAGACCTCGCAACGCGAACGCACGCATCGCATCACGGAACTGATCGGCGCGATCAGTCTCTACGCGGGCATTGCCATCAGCGTGGTGCTGGCGGTGTTCGCGTACAAGCTTTCTTCGGATGCCAAGAACGATCTGATCGTGCTCATGGCGGTGTTCTCGGTGGCCTCCGCCGTGCGCGAGGCGTACGCCTACCGCAAGGCCGACAAGGAACTGATCAAGCAATATCGCTTCATGCAACGCATCTTCGCGGATGCGCGCACGGAACTGGATCGCGCGACGGACGCGGAAGAGCAGCGCGACATCCTGCGCGCGCTCGGCGAGGCCGCGCTGGCCGAGCACGCCGAGTGGGCGGTGATGCACCGCCAGCGCCCGCTGGAGCCGGGGAGGATGTGAATATCGTCATCCCGGGGCTGCCGCGGTTCATCGCGGGCAGAGCCCGGAATCTGCTTTTGTAGGAGCGCGACAAGACAGCCGTCCACCGCCAAGAGCTCCGTGGTTCCGCCTTCGGCGACCCCGGAGTGACGAGATCGGTGTCTGGCATCCCGCCCTACCGCCTTGATTCGGTTTGTTCTATCCTCGTCCGGTCATGGAGTCCCACACAGCCCTCGTCGAGCCCGACAACCTACTCACGGTGGTCGCCGACCTGCACAGCACGCGCGTGCTGTCGCTGGACGCGGGCGGCCGCATTCTCGACTGGATCTCGTGGCAGGACGCGGCGTGTTTGTATGCGCGCCGCGCGGTGGCGTGGACGCTGGGTGATCCCTGCCTCACCATCCACGGCGGCTTCCGCAACGACGGCGAGCAAAGCGTCATCGAGCTGCACCCGATCGTGGCCAGCCGTGGCCATTGCCGCGCCGGTGCGATCGATCCCTCGCCCGCGCTGACCAACGTCGCGCTGTTCGCGCGCGATCGCCACATCTGCATGTACTGCGGCTCGCACTTCAGCCGCGGCGAACTGACGCGCGACCATGTGCTGCCGCTGTCGCGCGGCGGCAAGGACATCTGGGTCAACGTGGTCACGGCCTGCCTGCACTGCAATATCAAAAAGGGCGGACGCACACCGCAGCAGGCGGGCATGCCGCTGCTGGCCGTCCCGTACAAGCCGAGTTGGGTGGAGCACCTGATTCTTTCCAATCGCAACATCCTCGCCGACCAGATGGAGTTCCTGGTGCATCATCTGCCGAAGAACCGGCGGATGAATTGAGTCGGGATTCGAGTCGAGCGAGGCGCGCTTGCGCGATGCGGAGTAGCGCATCGCGCGCGACGAGCGAGGGTGGCATGGATGCCGATCGGGGAAGCGCTCCATGGACGGAAACTTGCGCCACCTTGACTATATTCGTCATTCCGGGGCTGCGCCGGATGTAATCCGGCGCAGAACCCGGAATCTGCTTTACAAATATTGATCAGGGTAGGTTCCGGGCCGTTAGCGATAAATCGCGAACGGCCCCGGAATGACGAATATGAGAGATCGTTTCGACGCAACACTCTTCGGTTTCCCTTCCGCACACCGTAAAATCCCGTGTTTCGTCGCGAAACCGTCGCGGCGTCCGATCACGGGAACACCTTGAGCGATCAGCCCCGCCCGCCCGAGCACGAGAGCGTGCGCACGGAAGGTTCCACCGATGCCTTGCCCGTGGCGCCGGCGCTCGGGTTGTCGCTGGACATCGCCCGCATGCCGCGCAAGTCCACGCTGGTGGACAAGCGCGTGCTGTTCGTCACCGCGCTGGCGATTCTGATCGCCTTCGGCGCGGCTTTGATCGCACAACTCCTCACCGCGCTGATCGGCTTCGTCACCAACATCGCGTTCTACGGCCGCATCAGCGCTGCATTTTCATCGCCCGCGTACAACCATCTCGGCGCGTGGGTGATCGTGGTGCCGGTGATCGGCGGCCTGATCGTGGGCGCGATGGCGCGCTGGGGCTCGTCGGCGATCCGCGGCCACGGCATTCCGGAAGCGATGGAGCAGGTGCTGTTGAACGAATCGCGCATCGCACCGCGCATCACCTTCCTGAAACCGGTTTCGTCCGCCATCGCGATCGGCACCGGCGGGCCGTTCGGCGCGGAAGGCCCGATCATCGCCACCGGCGGCGCGCTGGGTTCGTTCCTGGGACAACTGCTGCGCGTCACCGCGCACGAACGAAAAGTCTTGCTCGCCGCGGGCGCGGCGGCCGGCATGGCGGCGGTGTTCGGCTCGCCGGTTTCCGCGCTGGTGCTCGCGGTGGAACTGCTGCTGTTCGAACTGCGTCCGCGTTCGCTGATTCCCGTCGCGCTCGCGACCTGCACCGCAACCGGGGTGCGCTACGCGCGTTACGGTTCGGCCGCGGTGTTCGCGATGCCGCACAATCTGATCGAACCGGGCGGCTGGGCGCTCGCCAGTTATATCGCGCTGGGCGCGTTGGTCGGCTTGCTGAGCGTGGGCGTCACCAAACTGGTGTACGGCGTCGAAGATGCCTTCGAAAAATTGCCCGTGCACTGGATGTGGTGGCCGGCGATCGGCGGCGTCGCGGTGGGCGTGATCGGCTGGTTCGCGCCGCACACGCTTGGCGTCGGTTACGACAACATCGAGGCGATTGTCTCCGGACGTTTCGGCGTGCAGGTGCTGATCTCGTTGTGCCTGCTGAAATTCCTCTCGTGGGTGATCGCGCTGGGCAGCGGGACGTCCGGTGGAACGCTGGCGCCGCTGTTCACCATTGGCGGTGCGCTGGGCGCATTGATCGGCATCGGCCTCGCGGCGATCGCGCCTTCCTTCGGCATCGATCCGCGTATCGCCGCACTGGTCGGCATGGCTTCGATCTTCGCGGGCGCTTCGCGCGCGTTGCTGACCTCGATCGTGTTCGCGTTCGAGACCACGCGCCAGCCGGTCGGCCTGCTGCCGCTGCTGGGCGGCTGCACCGCGGCGTATCTCATTTCCGCGCTGATCATGCGCAACACCATCATGACCGAGAAGATCGCGCGCCGCGGCGTACGCGTGCCCACCGAATACGCGGCCGATTTCCTGGAGCAGATTTCGGTAGGCCAGGCCTGCACGCGCGACGTGCGCGCCTTGCGCACTTCCGATGAATTGGCGGAAGTGCGGCGCTGGCTCAATTCCGGAAAATCCGATGCGCAGCACCAGGGTTATCCGGTGCTGTACGACCAGCACCGCGTGCGCGGCGTGCTCACGCGGCGCGACCTGCTCGATCCCGATCTGCCGGGTTTACGGCGTATCGGCGAAATGCTGAAGCGCGCGCCGATCGTGGTCAGCGAGAATCATTCGCTGCGCGAGGCGGCCGATCACATGGTGGCGGAGAACGTCGGACGTCTGGTCGTCGTGGCGCAGGACGATCCGAACCGGATGGTCGGAATTCTCACCCGCGGCGATCTGCTGGCGGCACACGGCCGCCGGTTGAAGGAAGCGCGCGACGCGGCGCGGCATATCCGGATCCGGCAGACGTTGAAAAGGCGGTTCGGACGAACGGATGTTTGATCGCCCTTCGACTTCGGTTCCCTTCGTCCTGAGCCCTTCGACATTGCTCAGGACAAGCTACGCGGCGAAGCCACAGACTCGAAGGAACGAACGGAACCTGCGCTCCGGGGAACGGCTTCTCTTTCGCCACAAATCCGTCCTTGCGCTTCCCTCTTCTCCATCCAACAATAAGCAAATGATCGACACCGCCCGCTACCCGCTGCTGTCGCGCATCGACTCGCCCGCGGATCTGAAAAAGTTGCGCGAGGATCAATTGCCGGAATTGGCGGAAGAACTCCGCGCCTACCTGATCGAATCGGTGGCGAGCGTGGGCGGTCATTTCGGCGCGGGGCTGGGCGTGGTCGAGCTGACGGTCGCGCTGCAATACCTCTACGACACGCCGCGCGACCGCATCGTTTGGGATGTCGGCCACCAGTGTTATCCGCACAAGATCCTCACCGGCCGCCGCGACGCGATTACCACGATCAAACAGAAGGACGGTCTGGCGCCGTTTCCGAAACGCGCGGAGAGCGAATACGACGCGTTCGGAGTCGGCCATTCGTCCACTTCGATTTCAGCGGCACTCGGCATGGCGATCGCCGCGCAACACCAGGGCGATGATCGAAAGATCGTCGCGGTGATCGGCGACGGCGCGATGACCGCCGGCATGACGTTCGAGGCGTTGAACCACGGCGGTGATGTGTATCCGGACATGCTGGTGATCCTCAACGACAACGGCATGTCGATCAGCGAGAACGTCGGCGCGACCACGAAGATGCTGGCGCGGCTGCTGGCGAGCCGGCGACTGAACCGTCTGCGCGAAGGCGCCAAGCGTGCGCTGAAACCGCGCTCGTTGCTGTGGCGTTTTTTCCGCCGCTGGGAAGAACACGCCAAGGGCATGTTCGTGCCGAGTACGCTGTTCGAGGAACTGGGCTTTCACTACACCGGACCGATCGACGGCCACGATCTGCCTCTGTTGCTTCATTCGCTGAAGACGGTGAAGCAATTGCGCGGCCCGCAACTGCTGCACGTGATCACCACCAAGGGCAAAGGCTACGAGCCCGCCGAACGCGCGCAGATCGAATATCACGCGGTATCGCCGTTCGATCCGAAACACGGCGTGGTGAAGAAAGCCGCGAGCGCGGCGAAGAAGCCCAGTTACACCGAAGTATTCGGCGACTGGCTCTGCGACATGGCCGCGGCCGATCCAAATCTCTACGGCATCACGCCGGCGATGCGCGAAGGTTCGGGGCTGGTACGGTTCTCCAAGGAATTTCCGGATCGCTATTTCGATGTCGCGATCGCGGAACAGCACGCGGTCACGTTTGCGGCCGGCATGGCCTGCGAAGGCGCGCATCCCGTGGTGGCGATCTATTCGACGTTCCTGCAACGCGCCTACGATCAATTGATCCACGATGTCGCGCTGCAGAATCTTCCCGTCCTGTTCGCGATCGACCGCGCCGGCGTGGTCGGACCGGACGGCCCCACGCACGCGGGCAGTTTCGATCTCTCCTATCTGCGCTGCATTCCGAACATGGTCGTGATGGCGCCGGCCGACGAGACCGAATGCCGGCAGATGCTGACGACGGGTTTCCGTCACGACGGACCGGCGGCAGTGCGGTACCCGCGCGGCTCCGGACCCGGTGTGGCGATCGAGCGCGAACTGACGACATTGCCGATCGGCCGCGCGCAGGTGCGGCGGCACGGTCGCGGGCTGGCGCTGCTTGCGTTCGGCTGCATGGTGGCGTCGGCGGAAAAAGTCGGCGCGGAATTGCAGGCGACCGTGGTCAACATGCGCTTCGTCAAACCGCTGGATGAAGAACTGATCCTGAAACTCGCCCGCACGCACGGAGCACTGGTCGCGCTGGAAGACAACGCGGTCGCGGGCGGTGCGGGATCGGGCGTGGCCGAGGTACTGGCCTCGCACGGAATCGAAATCCCGTTGCTGCAACTCGGTCTCCCGGACGAATTCCTGGAGCACGGCAGCCGCGAGGAATTGCTTTCACAAGCCGGACTGGATGCGGATGCGATCCGCCGCGCGATCCTCGCGCGCTTCCCGCATTTCGCGCCTGAGGAAAACGCGCTTCGGGATGCGGTGTAGGGACAGTCGCGCTCAGGGCGCTCCTACAAAAACGTTATAGGAGCCGGCCCGCGCGAAGCGCCAGCTTCGTCCTATCCGACGACAGCTATTTCGTCCACTTCTTCAACCACCCGATCACCGTGTCGTGCCACAGCACGCTGTTCTGCGGTTTGGTGACCCAGTGGCTTTCATCCGGGAAGTAGAGCAGTTCGCTCGGAATGCCGCGGCGTTGCAACGCGGTGAACGCGCCCAAGCCTTGCGTTTCCGGGATGCGGTAATCGTGTCCCGAGTGGATCACCAGCATCGGCACGCGCCAGTCCTTGACGTAGTCGAGCGGATTGAATTTCTCGTAGTTCTCCGGATGCTCGAACTGCGTGCCGCCGTTTTCGTGTTCCTCGAACCAGAGTTCTTCGGTGGCGTAGTACATCATGCGCGTGTCGAACACGCCGTCGTGGTCGACCAGGCATTTCCACGGCTCGTTCCACACACCAGCCATCCAGTAAACCATGTAGCCGCCGTAACTCGCGCCCAGCGCGCAGGCTTCGTTGCCGTCGAGAAATGAATAGTTGTCGAGCGCGTAGGACCAGCCTTTCTTCAGGTCTTCCAGCGGCGCGCCGCCCCAGTCGCCGGAAATCGCGTCGGTGAATTTCTGGCCGTAACCGGTGGAACCGTGGAAATTGATCGCGACCACCGCGAATCCGGCACCCGCATAGACTTCCGGATTCCAGCGATAGTGGAATTCGTTCAACCACTCGCCCTGCGGGCCGCCGTGGATCAGGAATGCCACCGGATACTTCCTGCCCGGTTCGAAGCCGACCGGCTTCATCACGTAGCCCTGCACGTCGTCGCCCCTGGCACCCTTGAAGGTGAACCACTGTGCGTCGCCGAACTGGATGTCGGCCAGACGATCCGCATTGAAATGCGTGATCTGCGCGACGTTACCGCCCTGCGCACTCATTTCGTACAGATCTGCCGGGTGCTGGAAATCCGCGCGCGCGGCGACGATGCGATCGCCGGCCACGTCATAGCCACCGACATCGCCGTCGCCGAAGACTTGCGTGGCGTTACCGCTGGCGATGTCGATCGCGAACAGCGGATGCGTACCGGCACCATCCGCCGTCGCGTACAAGGTCTTGCCGTCATCCGACAAAGACAGGCCGCCCGGCGAGCGGTCCCATTGCGGATCGATCTCGTGTTTCTCGCCGGTCGCCAGGTCCATCGCCATGATCGCGAAACGGTCGGCCTCGAAACCGGGCGTCTTCATTGCCAAGTAGTAGAGCGTCTTGCCGTCACGCGAGGGCAATGGCGCGGCATCCCAGGCCTTGTTGTCGGCAGTGAGATTTCGCGGTGCGGACGAACCATCGCTCGGCACGGAATAGATATCGAAATTGGTGGACCACGGCTCGCTGTTGCCGGCGATGCGCGCGTCGAAATAGACGGTTTTGCCGTCGGGCGAGAAGTAGTACTCGCCCTCGTCGCCGAACGGCTTGCTGGGCACGTCGCCATCGATGCCGCGCGTCAGGCGGATCGGTTCGGACGAACCCGCAAGCGGCATGATGAACAACTGCGAGCGGCGGTGATCGGACCACGTATCCCAGTGCCGCACGAACAACCGCGTGTAGATGCGTCCCGTCGCCTTGTCTTTCTTCTGCGCATCCAGCCGCTCCCTGGTGCAGGCCAGATCGGGACAATCCTCGAACACCTGCGCGGAAAACAGCAGCGCTTTGCCATCCGGCGAGACGCGATAGTTGTCCACGTCCACCGGCAAGTGCGTGACCTGACGCGGCTTGCCGCCCGCGGCGGGCATCGACCACAACTGCGTGCTGTCGTTCTTGGTTCCGAGGAAGTAGAGCGTCTTGCCGTCCGGAGAAAAGCGCGCAGCCGTAGCGTTCAACTTCGGATCGGTCGCGCGCTGCGGTTTGGCGCTGACCTTGTCGAGCGACAGCACCCACACGCTGTTGACGCCCTTGTTGGCGGCGTAGTCGGTGCTGCGCACCGAGAAGGCGGCGCGCGAACCGTCCGGCGAGAGATGCGGATCGGAAACGCGATCCATCATCACCAGATCGTGCGCGTTGAACGGATGCGGTGCCGCGAAAGCGAACAGCGGAGCGAACGCCAGCAGCGGAAAAGCGATCAGACGTTTCATTGGTTCGGCCCCGTTGGATGGATCACAACGGTACGGCGAGCGGCCATGACGCGCAAGCGCGCCGTCGCCTCGTTCAGTGCGAGCCCGAGGCGCTTGCAGAGGTGCCTGCCAAGCTCGTAGCGCCGGAGCCGATATTGGCTTGCAGGAACGCATCCACCTTCTCGAACAGCTCGGCGATGTTGCCCTCGTCGTAAAAGCCATGCCATTCGTCAGGCTTGTACAGCCACTCGTGCTGCACTTTGCGTTCCAGCAATGCCATGTGCAGGTTCTTGCCTTGCACTTCCGGCACGCGCGTGTCGCGGCCCCCGACGATCAGCATCACCTTCGCTTTCAGATTGTTCAACTGGAAGATCGGCGAATATTGTTCGAGCAACGTCGGATCGGTGCCGAGCGTCCGCTTGAGATCCGCTCTGCCGAAAATGTCCTGCACGGCATCGCTGCCGCTTCCGTACATCAGGTGCAGATCGTAGATGCCAACGTAACCGATCGCGCATTTGTACAGGTCTGGCTCCCTGACTGCGCCTTCCAGCGCGGCGTAACCGCCGTAGCTGCCGCCGTAGATGCAGATGCGCTGCGGATCGGCGATGCCCTGCGCGATCGCCCAGCGCGTCGCGTCGGTGACGTCGTCCTGCATCTTGGCGCCCCACTCTCGGTAGCCCGCTTTCTCGAAGTCGTAGCCGTAGCCGCTGGAGCCCCGATAGTTGACCTGCAATACCGCATAGCCGTGCGTGGCCATGGCCTGCACGTAGGGTTCGAAATCCCACGTGTCGCGCACGCCGAATGGTCCGCCGTGCACGAAAACCACCATGGGCAGACGCCTGGCTTTCTCCTGCCCCGGCGGATAACTGATGTAGCCCTGCAGTTTCAGACCGTCGCGTGCGGTGAGCGCGACCGGTTGCTTGGCGGCCATTTTGGTGGGATCGATCCATGATTCGCGCTGCAGTAGCGGCGTGAACTTGTTGCTGGCGCGGTCGTAAAGAAAGAAAGTACCGGGATCAACGTCCGCCTGCACCAGCGCGATCGCCTTGCTGCCGTCATCCGTGCCTGAAACGAACCGCACGTCCTCGCCGGGGTACTGTTTCATCAAATCGATCAGCGCCTTGGCATCCGGCGAATTCGAATCGAACAACGACAACGCGGGCCGCCCGTCCACGAAACGCACCCCTATCACGGAGTCACGCGCAAGGCCTTGCGCCAGATCGTCCGCTTCGACCTCCGAATTGCTCCAGACACCCTCAGCCTTCTGAGTGGCGGGATCGAAACGGCACACGCCGAAACCTCCCGGCGCCGGACACGTGAACCAGGCGATGGAATCGTCCGCGCTCAAGGCCAAGGGTGTATCGCGATCCGCGCTCGGTTGCGCCAGCAGTTCCCAGTCGTTGCCGCCCGGCGCGCGCATGTAGATCTTCTGATTTCCTTCGAGGTCCGAAGCCCAGGCGAAGCGCACATTGCCTTTGTGATCGGCCAGGTAGTGAGCCTGCCGCATCGGCGCGGTGGCCACCTTCACCTTGCGCCCGTCGCGCACGTCCATCTTGTAAACCGCGGTGAACGCGCCGGCCGAACCGGAGGCTTCCAGATCGATGATCTGCACCAGCACGTGCTCCGGGTCGCCGTCGATGCGGGAGAGGAAGGTCGCGATGCCGTATTCGGCCGTGACCTGCTGAATGTTGGTGCCGGTTTGCTGACCGCCCTTGCGGTAGCCGTAAAGGATTTCCGGATCGCCGCCGTCAGCATCAACGGCATAAAGTTCACCTGTGGCAATCGGCGTATCCCACCCGCCATCGTGTTCGGCCTCCGTGTACAGCACGCGTTTGGAGGACGCCCACCAGAAATCCATCACGTCTTCGTTCTGACGCGGACTGATGTTGATTCCCTTCTTGCCGACGAGGTCGATCAGCGTCAGCATGGTCTGGCCATTCTTCAGCACAGACGTTGCGGCGAGATGCGCGCCATCGGGCGAAATCTTCACCATCTTGAATTGCGCGTGTTTCGCGAGATCCGCGAAGGAAACCGGATCGGCGTGCACGGCCGCAGTGCC
>DATFCO010000137.1:0-5563 GCA_035253005.1 Rhodanobacteraceae bacterium | reverse complement strand
GTCGCCGCGCAATCGCACGCCGACGCGCGTCGCTATCGCATGCTGGGTGCCGATCCCGCGCAGGTCAGCGTGGCCGGCAATTTGAAATTCGACATGCCGATCCCCCAGGGCGTGCGCGAGCGCGGCGAAGCGCTGCGCAGGAGCTGGGGCGAACAACGGCCGGTATGGATGGCGGCCAGCACGCACGAAGGGGAGGAACTGGCGGTTTTCGAAGCGCATCTCGCCGTGCTGGCGCGCTTGCCGGACGCGTTGCTGCTGATCGCACCGCGACACCCGGAGCGCTTCCGCAGCGTCGAGCATTCGGCACGCAATCTCGGCTTCAGCGTCGCCACCCACAGCGGTGCGGATGCGCCGGACCGCGACTGCCAGTGCTTCGTGATCGACGTGATGGGCGCGATGATGCGCCACTACGCCGCCAGCGATCTCGCCTTCGTGGCCGGCAGCCTGGTGCCGATCGGCGGCCACAACGTGCTGGAACCGGCGTCGCTGGCCAAACCGGTGCTGGTCGGGCCGTACACCTTCAACTTCGAGGAAATTACCACCAGCCTGATCGACGCCGGCGGCGCGCGCCGTGTCGAGTCCGCGCGCGAACTGGGTACCACGGTATTGGAATTGTTGCGGGACGCGCCGTTGCGGCAACGCATGGGCGTAGCCGCGCGCGTGGTGTTCGCGCGCGAGCGCGGCGCGGTGCGCCGCACGATGGTGCTGATCGAGCGGATCTACGCGCGCAGCAAGAGCAGGCAATCGGAAATCGAAAATCGAGGACCGGTTCGCGACTCGTGATTCGCCGTGGCCACAAGCTGCCGGCCGCTCAGATTCTCGCGCGGCTCCGCTCTCAGGAGCCACCCGCCAGCAACAGCGCATTTGCCGCCTGCAGATCCTTCACTTCCAGCGTGCCGGCGGAACTCTTCAGCGTGAGCTGGTTGATCACGAAGGCGTGGCGCGCCTGCGAATAGTTGCTCTGCGCCTGAAACAGGTTCTGCTGGCTGATCAGCACGTCCACGATCGTGCGCGTGCCGACTTCGAAGCCGGCCTGCGTGGCTTCCAGTGCCTTCTGCGCGGAGATCACCGCCTGCTTCTGCGCCTCCACCTCGCTGATGCCGGCCTCGATCGCATTGAACGCGCTGCGGGTATTGCGCACCACGTTGCGGCGATCCTGCTCGAAGATGTCGCTTTGCTCGTCGCGTTGCGCGATGGATTGCCGCACCTGCGACTGCACGAACCCGCCGGAGAAGATCGGCACCTGCACCACCAATCCCACGACGGTGTCGTGGCGCTGGCTGTCGAAAGCACTGGCCGGGAACCCGGCGGCGGCCGGCGCGCCCCAGGAAGGCGAATCGCTGTAGCTCACCTGCGCGTTCAAGGTCGGCAAGTGGCCAGCGCGGGCCACGTTGATGCTGCGGTCCGCGGCCGTCACCTGGTCGCGCTGCGCCTGCAATGCGGGATTGGTGCGCAAGGCGAGATCGACCCAGGCGTCGATCGAATCCGGTTGCGGCTTGTCCAGCGGCAGGGTATCGGTGAGCTTGTTCAGCACGCCCACCGGCTTGCCCGTGATCTGCGACAGCGCCTCGCGCGCATCAAACACCGTGTTGCGCGCCTGGATCACCGCCGCCGCCGCGGCGTCGTGTTGTGCTTTGGCCGCATCCACGTCGGTGATTGCCGAGAGACCGACGTTGAAGCGCTGTTGCGCCTGGTCGAGCTGCTTGGCCAGCGCCTGCTCGTTGGCCTCCGCGAAACGCAGTTCGTCCTCGGACGTCAGCACGTTGAAGTACGCGGTGGCGGTGCGCAGGATCAGATCCTGCTCGGCGGCCTGGTATTGCGCATCGCCGCTGGCGGCCTGCGCATGCGCCACACCCAGCGAAGCAAACTTGCCGAAGTCGAAGATCGTCTGATTCAGCGTCGCGCTCTTGTCGAAGTTGCGCCCGGTCGAATGGGTCGTGAACACCTCGAAGGTCGGCGACTGTTCGGTACCGATGTTGGTCAACGCGCGGCTGCTGCCGTGTTCGTCGGAAAAATTGCCGTTGACATTGATCTGCGGCAGTAGCACTGCTCGCGCCTGCGGCACGTTCTCCGATACCACGCGGCGCGCGGCTTCGGCCTGTTGCAGCACTGGATCGGACTGGCGCGCCTGACGATAGGCATCCATCAGATCCTCGGCGTGCGCGGTTCCGGCACCCAGCCACACCAGCGCCAATGCAAGGGTCACGGGACGCAATCTCATTACGGATTCCTTGGTTGCCAACTCGGTCGATCGTCCGTGATTGAACGGCGCGGCTTCCTGCCGTGCCCTGCGCATCCTCGCGGTCTGCCGCGATCGCCCCAGGGATGCTTTCACAGCGAAAAACGTTGCACCGGCTCCGCCCCGGCGAGGTAGGGCAGCTCGGTTTCGAACAGGCGTTCCTCGCTCAAGCCCCCATCGGCCTCGCGGGTCAGCAGCAGCGCACGCATCGCCGGTTCCACACCGGCGACCACGAACATCCGCCCGCCGGGCTTCAGCCAATCGCCAAAACCCGGCGGGACGCCTGCGACCGCGCCGGTCACCGCGATGGCGTCGAAACTCTGCGACGGTTTGAAATTCCGCAGCGCATCCGCATGGACGAACTCGACGTTATCGATGCCGGCATCGCGCAGCCGTTCGCGCGCGAGTTCCACCAGATCGGCGTGCTGCTCCACGCTGACCACACGGCGCGCCAGCTTGGCCAGACATGCGGTGAAGTAACCCGAGCCCGTGCCGATTTCCAGGACGTCCTCGTGCCCTTTCAGATCCAGCGATTGCAGCACGCGGCCCTCGACGATCGGCTTCATCATCGTTTCGCCGTGCGCGATCGGCAGCGCCATGTCCGCGTAAGCGAGCGCGCGGTATGCGGGCGGCACAAAGGATTCGCGCGGCAATTCGGCCAGCGTCTGCAGCACGCGCGCATCCAACACTTCCCAGGTGCGCACCTGGTTTTCCACCATATTGCGGCGCGCGCGTTCGAAGTCGATCGAGGGATAGGTAGTCATCGTCTGCATCGAAGTCAAAGACACAAAAGGATAATGGAACTGGTCTGCGGAAGCGCGGCGCTAGCGTCCGCTGTGCGGCCGCGCAGCATCAAATGCCGGAAGTCACCGCGTATCCATGACGCAGGTCATGCATGCGTGCCGCAGTTTCAGCAAAGCGCATGCCAATGCTCGCCGCAGAACAAACGGCAGCGCGAGGCGCTTTTCGGGCCGCAGAAGTGTCCGCGGACAGGCGTCGGACGACCACCGGCCCGCAGGGACGCGTTTCCGATCCCTTTCTCCCCTAGCGACGCCAACAAATCGATCTTGGAAAATGTGAACTTGACCGTATAATAAACATCGTCTTCAGCAGATCAGGATCGTTCCTTACATGGCCCTCGCGCCCGCCCGCACCACCGGTCCCGGCCGGCCCAAGGACATGGAGAAGCGCGCCGCGATATTGGACGCGGCCAAGCGCCTGTTCCCGCAGCACGGCTACGAGGGCACCAGCATGGACGCGGTGGCGGCCGAAGCCGGTGTCTCCAAGCTCACCGTGTACAGCCATTTCGGCGACAAGGATTCGCTCTTTCGCGAAGCCTTGCGCGAGCGTTGCCGCCAAGCTTTGCCGGACAGCCTGTTCGAAGCCGCCGCCGCCGACAGCCTGCGCGAAGGCATGTTGCGGATCGCGCGCGCGCATGCCAGCGCGGTCACCGATCCGGAAGCGATCGGCACTTGGCGCGCGATCCTCGGCGACTGCCGGCAGGGCAATCCCCGTCTGGGTCAATTGATGTGGGAGGAAGGCCCCGCGCGCATGCGCGTCAAGATGGAACACTTCCTCCAAACAGCAGCGCACCGCGGTGATCTGGACATCGAGGATGTCGGCCGCGCGGCCGGCCAGTTTCTTGCGCTACTCAAGGGTGACCTGCACGCGATGCGGCTGTTCGGTTGCGTGGACTGCCAGGACGGTTTCGAGCGCGAAGTGATCGCCACCGCGGAAGCGGCGGTGGAAATGTTCCTGCGCGCGTACGCCAGACGCTGATCGCGAACACGCGCACCGGTATTTCATCGGCGCGCCTTATAATCGATCGACGATCCACGCGACGGAGCGCGTCATGAATGCTGCTGTATCCGAACTGTTGCGCGCCGCGCAGGCGCTCTCCGCCGAAGTCACGCGGCCGATTCCCGGCTCTCGCAAGGTGCACGTGCCCGGTTCGCGCGAAGACATCCGCGTGCCGATGAGGGAGATCGCGCTGGCCGATACGCCTTCGAGTTTCGGCGCGGAGGCGAATGCCCCGTTCAGCGTTTACGACACCTCCGGCCCCTACACGGATCCGGAATATGCGGTCGACCTCGCTGCCGGATTGGTCGCATTGCGTGCGCGCTGGATCTCAGAACGCGGCGACAGCGAAACACTCTCCGATTTCACCTCGCCCTACACGCGCCGGCACGCGGTTGCGCGCGAACTGGCCGACGTGCGTTTCCCGAATCTGCCTAAGCCACAACGGGCCAAGGCCGGCGCCAACGTCACGCAGATGCACTACGCGCGGCGCGGGACCGTCACGCCGGAAATGGAATTCGTGGCGATCCGGGAAAACCAGAAACTGGAGGCGCTGCGCGATTCGGGTTTGTTGAAGCAGCATCGCGGCCAATCCTTCGGCGCGGGGATTCCGCAAGCCATCACACCGGAATTCGTGCGCCACGAGATCGCGCGCGGCCGCGCGATCCTGCCGGCAAACATCAACCATCCGGAAAGCGAGCCGATGATCATCGGCCGCAATTTTCTGGTGAAGGTCAACGCCAACATCGGCAATTCGGCGGTAACCAGTTCGATCGCGGAAGAAGTCGAGAAGATGGTGTGGGCGATCCGCTGGGGCGCCGACACCGTGATGGATCTCTCCACGGGCAAGCACATCCACGAAACGCGCGAGTGGATCATTCGCAACTCGCCGGTGCCGATCGGCACGGTGCCGATCTATCAGGCGCTGGAAAAAGTCGGCGGCGTGGCCGAAGGCCTCACGTGGGAACTGTTCCGCGACACGCTGATCGAGCAGGCCGAGCAGGGGGTGGATTACTTCACCATCCACGCCGGCGTGCGCCTGCCGTTCATTCCGCTGACGGCCAAACGCGTCACCGGCATCGTGTCGCGCGGCGGGTCAATCCTCGCCAAGTGGTGCCTCGCACATCACACGGAAAATTTCCTATACACGCATTTCGAGGAAATCTGCGAAATCATGAAGGCCTACGACGTCGCCTTTTCGCTGGGCGACGGCTTGCGGCCGGGCTCGATCGCGGATGCCAACGACGAAGCGCAATTCGCCGAACTCGATACGCTGGGCGAACTGACGCAAATCGCCTGGAAGCACGATGTGCAGACCATGATCGAAGGTCCCGGCCACGTGCCCATGCAGTTGATCAAGAAGAACATGGATCGGCAACTGGACAAGTGCGGCGAAGCGCCGTTCTACACGTTGGGTCCGCTGACCACCGACATCGCGCCGGGTTACGACCACATCACCTCCGCGATCGGCGCGGCGATGATCGGCTGGTTCGGTACCGCGATGCTCTGCTATGTCACGCCGAAGGA
>DATFCO010000136.1:0-7198 GCA_035253005.1 Rhodanobacteraceae bacterium | reverse complement strand
AAACTTTCGCCGGACCGATCAGGTTCGAGCACAACAGCACGCCGACCATGCCGCCGACCAGCAGGTCGTAGTAGCGGAAGCCGCCGCGGCGCGATGCGCTTTCTAGATTTGCGCTCATCCATTCCCCTGCTGTTGTAGGAGTGCGCTTGCGCGCGACGGCTCCGGATCATACCCAAGTCGACCGCAAGCGGGCTCCTACAGGCGTTTGCGTTTGTGCAACGCCAACACCGGCGCGGTCAGCGCGAAATGCGTCCAGATGCCGCACCACACGATCACGCGCAGCAGCGGATTGCGCGCGGCCGGATCGAACTTGCGGAACCAGCGCCACATGCCGCGATGCTTGTGTCGCGACACGAACACCGGCCGGTGCGCGCTGGAACCGCCCTTGCGATGCAGCACGCGCACGTTGCCGGCCAGCAGAACCTTGAAACCCGCATCGCGCGCGCGGCGGCACAGATCAAGATCCTCGCAATGCAGAAAATAATTCTCGTCGAAGCCGCCGAGCCGCTCGAACACAGCGCGCGGGATCAGCATCAGCGCGCCGGAAACGTTCTCGGCTTCCACGACTTTGTCGGGCATCGCTCCCGGCACGTTGATGCCGGCGTATTTCGGATCGATCGATTCGCGTGCGGCCCGCCCGGTCAGGCTCATCAGCGAACGCCGCAACAGCGGATCGCGGCGATACGAGGCCCGATCGGGTTCGCCGTTCTCGTGGCAAACCACCGCGCCGATTACGCCGGCGTCCGGCCGCGTGTGCTGCACGTCGAGCAGTTTCTCGATCGTGTCGTGCTCCAGCATGCAATCCGGGTTGAGGATGAGCAGCAAATTCGCGTTCGCGAGCTTCGCACCGCGATTGATCGCCGGACCGAAACCGAGATTCGCATCGTTGAACAGCACGCGCACGCGAGGATCGTTCACGTGACCGCGCGCGGTCGACTGCGGCACCCCGTCGCGCGAAGCATTGTCGACTAGGACGATTTCGACCGGCACCGAGCTGTCCAACGCTCGCGCCACGCATTCGCGCACGCCGTCACCGCTATCGGCGGTGACGATCAGGATGGAAACTGCGGGCGGCAGCATTCGCGCAGTGTAAATACATGCGCGCGATTGAGCTCAGACTCTAGCCGTTTCCCGGCGCGTTCAGCAGTACGAAGCGCGGGTCGTCCTGAAATGCGAAGTCATTGTCGGGAATCGCATCTGCGCTGCTTTCGGCCAAATGCTCTTCGGATTCCACCCAAGAGACGTGATTGACGGGTCCAGGCACATAAGCATCCCAGTGACCGTAGGGAATGGTGTCGGGATCTCTCCCGGCAATCTTGAAGTTCACCGGAATTCTCACCATCCAATGATCTTCGTTCACATACGGACCCTTGGTTGGCACCGTAAAGGTCCATTTTGCAATGGCCTTCAATGCAGATTGAGCCAGGCTTCTCCTCAACTGACCCATGATTTGTCTGTCTCCCAACGCACGGAGATCAACCCGCATTGCATCAACTTTCTCGACCGTACCTTGGCGATTGACGAGAACCGCCACATAGACGGTGCCGCTCACCCATCTTTGTAGAGCGACATCCGGATATCGAGGAATTGGATCTCTCGTCTTGTAGTGCGGCCATTCATTCAAATTTTCGTGTTGCGCACCGAAAGAAACGCCGCAAATGCTCAACGAGTATTGGTCTTCCTTGAGCTTGTCGGCGATGACCCTGATGTTCATTGTGGCCGTTGCGGGCGTTGTTTTGTCCGCCATCGGCTCGAATTTCCAGGTCGGTACTGCTTTTGTAATGAGTTCGATTATCTCTGGCAATAGCTTGTCCTGCTGATCGAGGGTGTAGCTTTTCACCGAACCGTCGGGGTTTACCTCGACAGTTCCTGTCACGACCATGCTTCTTTCAATTTGACCACTGTATTGCCAAGCATTGTCACCCAACACACTGCAAGGCAATAACAAAAGCAAGTAGAGCAAGCGCTTCATGATTCGATCCCTTGGTGTGTTTACTCAAACGGCGCCATCACCACGCCTTGCACATTCATCCGCTGCGCGATCTGTGCGCGCAACGCATCCGCGTCCGCACGCGTGGCCAGCGGCCCGACGCGCACGCGCCATATCGTGGCGTTGGCGGATTGCGAGCTGGTCAGGTAGGCGTTGTAGCCGAGCTGGCGCAGGCGGTCGCGCATGGCGCGCGCGGGCTCGCCGCTGTTGTACGCGGCGACCTGCAAGGTCCAGCCACCGCCTTGCGCGGACCCCGCAGACGGCAGCGGCTGTACGGACGCGGTCGTTGTGGTGGTCGTCGTGGTCGTGGTGGTAAGTGGTGCGGTCACGGCGCCGCCTTGATCCGAAGCCGCGGCCACCCGGCCGGCCTGCGCAGCCGCCGCGCTCGCATCTTCCTGCAGGATCGGACGCAGCGATTCGAACTTGGTCTGGTATTCATCGGTGATCGCGCGCGCCTTATCGGCATTGCCGATCACGTGCGGTGTGATCAGCAGGATCAGTTCCTTGCGGTCGTGGGTCCGGTTGGTGGTGCCGAATAACCGGCCCAGCACCGGAATGCGGTTGAGGAACGGCACGCCATTGTCGGTGTTGACATCGTTCTGCTGGATCAGGCCGCCCAGCAGCACCGTCTGGCCGTCCTGCACGGCTACCTGAGTGCTGAGCGAACGGTTGGCGATGGTGTAATTGCCGTTCTTGTCCTGGTTGGTCGGGCTGCTCACCACCTGCTGGATATTGAGATACACCAGCCCGCCGGGATTGACGCGTGGCGTGACGTCCAGCAGCACGCCGGTGTCGATGTACTGCACCGATGCGGTGTTGTAATCGGTGACGTTGCCCAGACCCGGCGTGATGTAGGTCTGCACCACCGGGATCTTGTCGCCGACCTTGATCTGGGTTTCGTGGTTGTTGAGCACCACGGTCGAAGGTTCGGAAAGGATCTTGGTCTTGCCGCTGCCTTCCAGTCCGCGGATCGCGAACTGCAGGTCGTTGCCGGCGAACGACCAGAACAACCCATCCGGATTAGTACCGCTAGGGTTGTACTGCACGCCGCCCAATCCTGCGGCGCCCTGATGACGATGGTACGACTCGTCCGTTCCCGGCGGCGAACCGGGCTGCGTACCGATCAGGCCGGCGAGGTAATACTGCACGCCCAGCGAGAATTGTCCGCTCAGGTCGACTTCGAGCACGCGCGTTTCGATCTGCACCTGCAGAGGCACCTGATCCAGCCGTTCGATCACCGGCAGCATTTCCTGCCATTGGCTGGGACGGGCGCGCACCAGCAACTGGTTGTTCTCGTCAACGGCGGCGATGCGCACGCCGCTTTGCGTGACATACGAAGCCGTGCGCGCCTGCTGCGCATTGCCGGCGCCGTTGCGCTGCTGCAGCAAGCCGCCTTCCAGACCGCCGTTGCCGGCGCCGCCATTCATTCCGTTGTCGTTGCCGAGCCCGTTGTCGTTGTAATTGCTCTTGCCTGTGTCGTCGGCATTGCCGGTGCCGTTGTCGAAACCGCTGTTGGGAATGTTGCCGACGCCACCCAGGCCGTTGCTGCCCTGCTCCAGCGGCGTGAAGCCGGGCGCCACCGCACCGCCGTTGTTGCCCGCGTTGGTGGGCGTGCCGTTGTAGAGGGCGTTCAGATGCTCGGCGAGATCCGATGCCTTGATGTTCTTGACGTCGTAGACATACAACCCGTTGGAACCGCCGGCACCGGCATCGATCTTCGCGATGAAATCGCGCACCTCGTCCACGTAGGCCGGTTGCGAGGTGATCACCACGATGCTGTTGCTGTGCTCGAGCGGGATGAAGCGCGCCATGCCCGCCATCGGCGAATCGCCCTTGGCGCCGAACATCTGATCGAGCTGCGGCATCAGCGAACTGGTTTCCACGTGCTGCAACGGGATCACCGCGACCGACATGCCGCGCAACCAGTCCACGTCGAAGGTGCGCACGGTGCGCTGGTAGTTGGACAGCTCTTCCGGCGTGCCCGCCATCACCAGGATGTTGCGCTGCGGGTCGACCAGCAGGAAGGCATCCGGCCGCGCGAACGGCTTCAGCAATTTCTGCATCGCGTCGGCGGAAACGTAGTGCAGCGGGAAAAGTCGCGCGGCGTAGCCGTTGCCCGGCGCGGCCGCGCCCAGCCCCGGCACCAGATTGCCGCCGGCCGCCTGCTTGGCCGGCATCACCACGTAACGCCCGCCTTGGCGCACCAGCGCGTTGTTGGTCCAGGACAGCAGCATTTCCAGGATCGGCAGCACCTGCGATTGATCAATCGGCTGCGAGGTCGAGAATGTGACATTGCCGGTCACGCCCGGTGCGATCACGTAGTTCTCGTGCAGCACATCGCCCAAGATCGCTTTCACCGCGGCCTGGATCGGCTGGTTCTCAAAGTTGAAGGTGATCGCGCCTTGGCCTTGCGCGGCAATCGTGTTCGGCATCGGCGCGCGCGCGGCGCGTTCGTTGACGAAACTGCCGGTGCCGATGCTGGTGGTGGTCTGCGGCGGCGCCTGCACCAGCGGTTCGACCGGCGACTCGTTGGTTGGAAGGGGAGGCGGCGCATGAGTGCCGGAGATCGCTTCGCGCTCCAGCGAGTGGTCGTCCGGACGCGTGTTCGGCGCGCAGCCGGTCAGCGTTGCCAGCAGCAGCGTTGCGATCAGCGGGAGCCATTTGATCTTCTTGTTCACTTCGAATCACTCTTGCTGCTGCGGATCTTGCTGCTGTTGCTGTTGCTGCTGGAGCCGCGCCTTGGCCTCCGCCTGGCGGCGGCGTTGCTCGATGCGCGCCTTCAGCATACGCGCACGGGCCTGGGCCGCGACTGGCTGGACCGGCGCGGGTGCCGCGGCCGGTTGTGTCACTGCTTCCCCTTCCTGATCCCCCGGCACCGCTTCGAACGGCGTCGGACCTCCGGCGGCCGCATTATCCACCGCCTCCGCGGCCGGCGCGGCGCCCGGTTTGAGCGCCAGTTCACTTCGCGAGCCTCCGGCTTCCACCACCGCGCTGCGAGGCTTGACCTCGATCACGGTTGCGCCGCCGCCGCTTTGCCCTTCGCGCACCCGTAACGTGCGGCCGGTGTTCTTCTCGCGCAGCAGGGCCATATGTAGTCCGGGCAGGATGATCACGCCGGTCAATTCCAGATTGTTGCTGTCGGCCGATTCGCCGGTATCGCCTCCTCCCGGGATCGGTTTGCGATCGGGGCTGAAGAGCGGATGCTCCCACACATTGGCGAAATCCTGTAGCGGCGGCACGCTGGGCGGAGGTGGGGCGGCCTTCAGCGGCGGCAGTCGCGCCGGTTCGGCGGTATCGTCCCAGTGCGCGCCGCGCCCCGCGCCCGCCCACAGCGCGATCAACAGCAGCGCCAGCAGGACGCAAAGGATGCCCAGCGCGGGTGTGAGGCGGCGGCGGTCGGCGGCATTCATGTCGGAGCAGGCGCGGGCGCGCGGATGTAACCGGACAGCGTGAACTGCACTTCCAGTTTCGGCGATGCCGCGCCGCCGGGCTGGCCGACCAGATAAATGGTGATGTCGTCCACGAACATGTACGGCAGGGCGCGGTCGAGGTCATGCAGCACGCCCGTCAGCGGCTGCATGCCGCACTGCAAGGTGATGCTGACGCTGACGCGCCGATAGGGTTCCTTGCCGGGGTTGCCCTCGATCGGCATCTTCTGCGGCATCTCGCAACCGCCGTCCTCGGACGCGTGCGCGGCCACCACGTCCGACGCCCGCTGCATCAGGCCGGCCGCCGCGGAAGACGGATCGGTTTCCGGCAGGAAGGCATTGCTGGACGCGCCGCCCTGCGCCAGTTGATCGATGCGCTTGCGCAACGCGGGCGCCTGCGCGATCGCGGCGGCGTAACGCGCATGGCTCTCCCGCAGATCCTGCATCTGCGCGCGGATGTCCAGCCACGGCGCCACAAACCACCAGTGCAGTAACGCGAAGTACGCGACAGCCAACGCCAGTAGCGCCAGCACGATCGCCGCCAGTCGCGATTGCACGGGGCTGAGCCTGACGGACTTAGCGCGCATCGGTTCCGTTTCCGCTGGTGCGCAACTGCGCGGCCACGTCGAAGTGTTCCTTGCCGGTCTGCGGATCAGGTTGGATCACGCCCTGCAACTTCGGTTCCGTCAGCAGCGGCGATTCGCGCAGCCGGTCGATCAGGCTGGCCGCTTTCGCGCTTTCACCCTGCATCGCGATCTGGCCTTGCGCGTCCTGCGAATAGCGTTCCAGCCAAGTGTCGGCCGGTAGGCGCGAAGTGAGGTCGCGCAACACCGCCAGCGCGGACGGCGCTGCGCGCTTGCGCGCAGCGAGAAATCCCGAAGCGCCGGCGGCGTTAACCAGTTCCTCGCGCAAGGCGGTCGCCTGCCTGGCCTGCGCGCGCAGCGCATCGGTCTGCGCTTGCATCGCATCCAGCGCGGCACGGCGGTTGTCCAGCCATTGAAGCATCGCCACCACCAGCAGGATCACGCAGGCCGCGGCCAGGGCCAGATTGATGCGTCGACGCGGTTGCGGCCGGCGCGGCCTCGCCTCGGGCGGCAGCAGGTTTACGCCATCGCGGCTGCTGACCGCTGCGGAATCGGCGCCCACGTCCACGGCGTCGGGCATCACGCCGATGCTGCGCAATTTTTCCAGCAAAGGATCGACTTCCGAACGCGGCGCGGCGATCAGCTCGACCGCGATCTGTCCGCGCGGCGAATCGTTCTGCAGCACTCGCACGTCGTACCAGACCTGTTCCGGCTTGAACGGCGTCTGCCGGTCGATCTCATAGCCGACCACGCGGCGCGGATCGGACGCCGCCGCCTGCGGCAGATGCAAGCGCCGCTGCAGCACGCTGTCGGGCGGCAGCAGCAACACCAGCCTACGGTCGGCGGGATCGATGCCCGCGCACGCGCGCGCGAAATCCGCTCGCTGTACATCGTTGCCCGCCGCCCAAGGAATCGCGGCCAACACGTCATGCGTGCGTTCACGCCTTACGCGCAGACCCTGCGCGTGCACCGTCAGCAGCAGCACTTCCGGCCCGCGCAGCAGGCGCGCGCGCAGACTGGCCGGCAACAGCGCGGCCAGTTCCGCGCCCCACCACGCGAAGAAGGCGGGCGCGCTCGAGCGCCGCCACGCCAGTTTCAGGCGATCGAGTGTGGGCGAAAAGCCGTTCATCGTGAATTTGCGCCGGCCTCTTCCGCGGTTTCCGAAAAGCCGCGCCAGCCTAGCACGGCGTAGGGCC
>DATFCO010000135.1:0-2139 GCA_035253005.1 Rhodanobacteraceae bacterium | reverse complement strand
GGTGATCTTCGCGGTGCTGGCATTCGGGCAGTTGTTCGGTTTTCTCGGCGTGCTGCTGGCGCTGCCGATTTCATCGGTGCTGATGGTGCTGCTGCGCTATCTGCACGAACGCTACGTGGACAGCGCCTTGTACGACGAGCGTGCCGCGGCAGCGGCCGAGCACGCACCGGTGACGCTGGAGCTGGAGCCGCCCGTCGCAGGCGATGAAACGCGCGACGAGCAGCCTCCGCCGGAATGAATAGAAAATCGTTCGCGTTGAGCGTAGCTCGCGAAGCGAGCGGAGTCGAAACGCATTGCATGAAAGCCCAACAGCTTCCACTCAGCCTGCGCTGGCCTTCGCACCAGCGTCTCGATGCATTCATCGCCGGCGCGAACGCGCACGCGCTCGATGCCGTGCGTGCGCTTGCCGATGGACGCAACGAAAGCTGGTTGTATCTGCACGGTCCGCGCGGCAGCGGCAAGACGCATCTGCTGATCGGCGCCTGCCGCTCGGCACTGGAAAGCGGACGCAACGCGCGTTATCTGCCACTGAATGCATTGGACGATTCGCGCGCGGAAGCGATCGCCAGCTTCGGCGCGGAACGCGATGAATTGCTGGCGATCGATGACGTGCAGGCGGTCATGGGCGATGCGGATTCCGAGCGCGCGCTGTTCGATCTCTACAACCGCGCACGCGAAGCGCACGCGATGTTGTTGTTCGCTGCGGCTGCGCCGCCGAATCAGCTCGGCTTGCAATTGCCCGATCTCGTCTCGCGCCTGTCGGCCTGCACGCAACACGCGCTGCTACCGCTGGACGAAACCGGCCGCCGCGAAGTCCTGCGCATGCGCGCGCAGCAACGCGGCTTGCAAATCGACGATGCCGTGCTGGATTGGCTGTTCGCCCGCCAGCCGCGCGACCTCGCCGCGCTGATGGAACTGTTCGAACGCCTGGATCACGCCGCGCTGGCCGCGCAACGCCGGATCACGATACCGTTTTTGCGGGAGATGCTAGGGGGAACAACGTGAATCGGTTGACGCGATGCTATTTCGCTGCGTGCGTTGTCTTGATGTGTTTCTTGACCGGCTGCAGCCCGGAACCCAAGGCGCCGGAACCGACTGTCAATCCGCATCCGCACAAATTCACCGAGCTAAAGATCTCGGTGGAACCAGGCTCAGACGTCAACAATCTTGAAGTGTATTCGATCTGGGCGATCGGGAACCTCGGTTGTGCGCCACAGAGGCCTTGGTCGGGAACAACAGTACAAAAGGAGATTCATACGGAGGAGAGTGTCAAACAAATCGACGCGGTCAGCTTTCTGGCGACCACCATCAAAGACCGTTTCTTACCCGGTAATTGCCAATGGCATGCAGGAGGCTATGAAATCCACTTTATGCATAACCACACGCTGTTAGCCGTCGGTGGAGCAGGCAGGCGAAACTTTGATGAATTCAGCACAGTCAAGTGGACATGCGTGTCGAAAGACGATCCGCCATTTTGTTGGCCCAGAAGCCAAGAAGCTTTTTTTAGAAAACACTTTGATGGCGTATTCAATACAACGGTGGAGATCCAAAAATGACAATTCAATCGACGTCTAACTTGGTTGGGTTGGCTGACTACATTTACAACCATGTCCAGCAGGTAACCGGCGCAGGTGCGTAGCACCGGAATCCGAGTGATGTCCCGGATTCCGCTTCGCTCCATCCGGGCTACATCGCTCAAAGCCCTCCCCTTCAAGGGGAGGGTTGGGTGGGGATGGTGTCGATCTCTGTGCTCTCACGCAGCCGCGCATCCAATTCCTGCAACCGCTGCGGTGTGCCGATATCGAACCAGGCGCCGGTGTGCTGTTGCCAGTCGATTTGATTGTTCGATATCGCCGCGCGCAGCAGCGTGGTGATGGAAAAGCGCGGCGGATGCTCCGACGCTCCGGGCGCATCGCCGATCACGCTGTGCCAATCGTTCAAGAATTCCGGCCGGTACACGCCGATGCCGGCGAAGGTCAGGGTGCGTTGCGCGCCGGGTGAATCGGCGAACGGCAACAGCTTTCCGTTCGCATTGATTCCGAAATCGCCTTGCGCGCGGTGCGGCGGATTGTCCACCAGTACCAGATGCGCCAAACCGTGCGGCTCGCGCGGCAAGGATGCGAAATCGAAATCCGTCCA
>DATFCO010000134.1:0-2905 GCA_035253005.1 Rhodanobacteraceae bacterium | reverse complement strand
TTGTCGTCGTCCACCACGATCAGCGCGTGGATCTTGTAGGTGTCCATCAACTGCGCGGCTTCGGCGGCAAGCTTGTCCGGGCCGATGGTCTTGGGCGTGCGCGTCATCAGTTGCGATACCGGCGCGCCGCGCATGTCCACGCCGTCGTCGTCCAGCGCGCGGCGCAGGTCGCCGTCGGTGAACACGCCGAGCAATATCTGTTCCTTGTCGACGATGCCGGTCATGCCCAAACCCTTGCGCGACATTTCCATCAAGGCTTCGGTGAGCGTGGCGTTCTCGTCCACCTTCGGAATTTTTTCACCGGTATGCATGATGTCTTCGATCCGCAGCAGCAAACGGCGGCCCAATGTGCCGGCCGGATGCGACAGCGCGAAATCCTCGGCGGTGAAGCCGTGCGCTTCCAGCAGCGCGATCGCCAGCGCGTCCCCCATCACCAGTGCTGCGGTGGTGCTGGCCGTGGGCGCCAGGCCGAGCGGGCAGGCTTCGGTCGAGACACTGACATCCAGATGCACGTCGCAGGAACGCGCGAGCGAAGACTCCGGTCGGCCGGTCATGGCGATCAGCGGAATGCCTTGCCGCTTGATCAGCGGCAGGATCGTCAGCAATTCGTCGGTTTCGCCGGAATAGGACAGCGCCAGCACCACGTCTTCGCGCGTGATCATGCCGAGATCGCCGTGGCTGGCTTCGCCCGGGTGCACGAAGAACGCCGGCGTGCCGGTAGACGCGAGCGTCGCGGCGATCTTGCGCGCGATGTGCCCGGACTTGCCCATGCCGGTGACCACCACGCGGGCGTTGCATTCCAGGATCAATCGGCAGGCGCGCACGAACTCGCCGTCGATACGCGACTCCAGCGCGCGGATCGCAGCGGTTTCGGTAGCGATCACCGTGTGCGCACTGCGCGCGAGCGCGTCGCTGGCGGGATGGGGATGCACGTCGGCGGAAGCTCCGGCGATCAAGGCGTTCATTATTGTCTGGTCCGTGTTCTTTTGATGGGCATGGCCGTGTGAGTGCCATGGTTTTTCCATTAAGATGCCCGGTTCGCATTCTAACGTGTTCCAACGCGCGAACCGCGCCGCGGCTGACCACGCGGTTCCGCCGGTTTGACCGCCCTCACGCTTTCAGGCGCTTTCGTCCATGGATGCC
Organism: Rhodanobacteraceae bacterium; assembly: GCA_035253005.1. Taxonomy (GTDB): domain Bacteria; phylum Pseudomonadota; class Gammaproteobacteria; order Xanthomonadales; family Rhodanobacteraceae; genus 66-474. The sequence continues at coordinate 1,762 of DATFCO010000134.1, read as the reverse complement.
CAAACCCTCAAACAACTGATCGAAGAAGGCCTGCCCGGCGCACGCGCCGAGGTGTACGGCGCGGATGGCGTGCATTTCGAGGCGCGCGTCACGGCTTCCGCATTTGCCGGCAAGCCGACCCTGGCGCGGCACCGAATGGTGTATGCCACGCTGGGTGAACGGATGGGCGGCGAAATCCACGCGCTGGCGCTGCGCACGCTCACGCCGGAGGAAGCGGGGGTTGGGGACGGGTAGCGGGGTCGCTCCGCTCCAGCGATCCCGAGCATGTGACGTTCAAAGCTATTTGTCGAAACTTTTCAATCTTGCGCATCGATTCGATTTTTGCGCCCCCGCCACCCATCCCCACTCCCCGGCTCTGAATCAATGGCCAAGATCGTCATCTCCGGCGGCACTCCCCTCAACGGCGAAGTCTGGATCTCCGGCGCCAAGAACGCGGTGCTGCCGATCCTCGCCGCGTGCCTGCTCGCCGACGAGCCGATGACGATCGGCAACGTGCCCCATCTGCATGACGTCACCACCACGATGGAACTGCTGGGCCAGATGGGCGCGCAACTGGTGGTGGACGAGCGCATGAAGATCCACGTCGATCCGCGTTCGACCAAGCGCTACTTCGCGCCGTACGAACTGGTGAAGACCATGCGCGCATCCATCGTGGTGCTCGGTCCGCTGGTCGCGCGCTATGGGCAAGCGGAAGTTTCGTTGCCCGGCGGCTGCGCGATCGGTTCGCGTCCGGTTGATCAGCACATCAAGGGATTGCAGGCGCTGGGTGCCGATATCACGGTCGAGAACGGCTACATCAAGGCGCGCGCGAAGCGCCTGAAGGGCGCGCGCATCGCGATGGACGTGGTCACCGTCACCGGCACCGAGAACATCATGATGGCGGCGGCGCTGGCCTCCGGCACCACGGTGATCGAAAACGCCGCGCAGGAACCGGAAGTGGTGGATCTCGCCAATTGCCTGATCGCGATGGGCGCGAAAATCGACGGCGCAGGCTCGGACACGATGGTGATCGAAGGCGTAGAGCGGCTGCACGGCGCCGATTACGAGGTGCTGCCCGACCGCATTGAAACGGGAACGTTTCTGGTCGCCGGCGCGATCACCGGCGGGCGCGTGTTGGCCAAGCGCGCGCGTCCCGACACGCTGGATGCAGTGCTCGCCAAGCTCGAAGACGCTGGCGCGCACATCAATGCCAACGGCGAATCGATCGAACTCGACATGCGCGGGCATCGTCCGAAAGCGGTCGACGTCGTGACCGCGCCGTATCCGGCGTTCCCCACCGACATGCAGGCGCAATTCACCGCGCTCAATTGCGTGGCCGAAGGCACGGGCGTGATTACCGAAACCGTGTTCGAAAACCGCTTCATGCACGTGCAGGAATTGCAGCGGCTCGGTGCCGACATTCGGCTGGAAAGCAATACCGCGATCATCCGCGGCGTGGACGGCATGTCCGGCGCGCCGCTGATGGCGACCGACCTGCGTGCCTCGGCGTCGCTGGTGCTTGCGGGCCTGGTTGCCAACGGCGACACCACGGTCGACCGCATCTACCACATCGACCGCGGTTACGAATGCATCGAGGAGAAACTCGGCGCGCTGGGTGCGAGGATCAGAAGGTTGCCGAGTTGATAAAAACCGGGAATGGGGAGGGGTAGCGGGGGCGCTCTGCTCCGGCGTTCACGCCAGAACCCATCCTTGCGTTTGCCGAAATCTCGCAATCTGGCATGACTGTTCGATTTTTGCGCCCCCGCTATTAGCCCCCAATCCC
>DATFCO010000133.1:0-4592 GCA_035253005.1 Rhodanobacteraceae bacterium | reverse complement strand
AGTCGTAGGCGCCACGGAACATCATGGCGAGATCGCCGCTGTCGCGCCAATGCGTTTTCCGCCCGAGCTGCGCCTTCACTTCCTCGTAAAAGCGCGTACCGGGCAATGGATAGGCCACGCTGACGCCGACGTCGTCCGGCCGCGCACACGCGATCAGTTCGCGCGTCTTGAGCAAATCGTCGAGTTGCTCGCCGAGATATCCGAGCTGGATGAAGAAGCCGACGCGGATGCCGTGTTTGCCGAGCCGCTTGCGCGCCGAAATCAAGTTATCGACCGTGGTGCCCTTGTTCATGCGGTCCAGCACGCGCTGGCTGCCGCTTTCTGCGCCGATCCAGGCTTCCGCGCAGCCGGCCTGCGCCAGCGCCGAGGCCATGCGTTCGCTGCACAGATCGGCGCGCGTCTGGATCATGAAAGGCACTGAACCGTTTTCTTCGTGCAGGCACTCGGCGAATTCGGTCACCCAGTCCACGTGGAAACCGAAGATGTCGTCGGCGAACCAGATGTGGTCGGGCGCGAATGCGCGTTTCAGATACGTCATCTCCGCCGCGACTTCGCGCGCGCCACGTTGCCGGTAGTAGTTGCCCCAAATCGGTTTCGAGCACCAGTTGCAGCGGAACGGACAGCCGCGCGAGGCCGCCATGTTGAGGCTGAAATATCCGTGATGTTCCATCCAGATGGAACGGTAGGCTTCGATGTCGATCAGGTCCCAGGCCGGGTGGCCGGTCAGCGACGCATGCGGTGGCTGCGCGCCAATACGGGTCACCTGCATTCCGCGGGGGAGGGTGGGGAGGGAGGAGATGCCGGTGATTCCGGCCACCCAGCCAGGGGTTTCGATGTCCGGTTCGCGATCCAGGCGTTCGATCAATTGCAGCAGCGCGCCGATGCCTTCGCCGATCAGTACCGCTTCCGCGCCCGCCTGCAGAAATGGTTCCGGATGATCGGACGCATCCGATCCGGCGACGATCACCCGCGCGCCCGCCGCGCGCGCCTGCGCGATCATCTCGCAGGCCGCTTCGCGCATGCGCGCCAGACACATCTTGGTGAGGAAATTGAAATTGTCTTCGTAGAGCACGACCAGATCGGGGCGCGTGGCGCTCAAAGCCTCCGCATGCTCTTCGACGCCCGCTGCCGGCATCGCGTCGAACAGCGACACCGAGTGTCCCAGTTCGCGCAGCAAGGCCGCCACGTGGAGGGTCGCCAGCGGCGGGTAGGGTTTGCCGCGTTCCCATTGCTTGCGGTCGTAGCGCAAGAAATAGGAATGGGTGACCTCGATCTTGAGCATTGAGTGGCCTTGCCGCGAGCTTGGCGCCGCGCATCCCTTTGCGGCGTCGACATGAGTGCCCGCACCGGCGTTTTCGGTTGTGCTTCGAACATTCGAGATCGCGGCAACCTTTGCGGCGTCGAAGCGCACCCACGCGGAAGCCGGCGCGGGTGTGCCGCTGCGGAGCATCGATATTTCCTCGGCCCTCGCCCCGTGCCAGCCCAGTCGCGACAAGGATGAGAATGCGCGCCGCCGCGCGTCTCCGCCGTCGATTTCGAGGTGCCTGCTGGGCGCGCGCTTTCGTTTCGTCAGCGACAGCCGACGGTTGCTGCGGCTGGTGATGTCGGCGTACGACGGATTGCCGCAGCATCGCTGGCCCGCTGCGCCCGAATTCCTGATCGAGCTGCATCTGCTGCCGCGCGGGCAGCGGGCATTCGAAGAACCGCCGCCGTTGCAGACGCAGGAAATGCCCGACGCGCTCTGCGGCGTCATCGATGCTGCCAATTACGTGCTGGTGATGCCCGCGCGCGAACGCGCCTTGATAGTCGCGTCGGAGGACATGCTCGCCGAGCACGCGCAACACCTGCGGCAGGAGCTGATCGAATTCGCGGTGTTCATTCTGGCTGCACGCAGTCAGGGGCTGGTTCCTCTGCATGCGGCTTGTTTCGGCATGAACGGGCGCGGCCTGCTGCTGCTGGGCGACAGCGGCGCAGGCAAATCGACGCTGGCTTTGCAGGCTTTCGTGCACGGCTGGGAACTGCTGTCGGAAGATGCGGTGTTCGTGCGGCCGAATGGAATGTTCGCAACGGGCATCGGCAATTTTCTGCGCGTGCGCACCGATGCGGTGCTATTCGATCGCGACGAAAAAGTCGCGCACTGGATCCGTCGTTCGCCGGTGATCCGCCGCAACAGCGGTGTGCGGAAGTTCGAGGTCGATTTGCGGCGGGGTCCTGGGCGTCTCGCATCCGCGCCCCTGCATTTGCAGGCAGTGGTGTTTCTGGCAAACGACCTGGCGACGATTCCGGAACGACCACTGCAACCCGTGGCCGCCATCGAAGCCGCAGGGATGCTATGCGCCGACCAAGCCTATGCGGCCACGCAGCCGGGCTGGGATCGTTTCGTGGCAGGCGTGCGGCAACTCCCCGCTTACAGGTTGCAGCGCACTGATCCGGTTATCGCCCTCACCGCGCTGCGGTCGTGCTTGGATTGACATGTCCACCGTGCCGCAAGGGCAACATGCCGAGCACGTGCTGCTATCGCTGGCACGTTCGCTGTCACGCATCGGTTTGGCCGGCATTGCGGGGTATGTGTTTCTCTCGCTCGCAGCGGCCCTGTCGAGCAGCCTCGCCGCGCTGATCCTGGTTCCGCTGGTACAACCCGGACATGCCTTGACGCTCGGCGGCCGACTGCCAGCGCTGCCGGTGAACGTGGAAATCCTGCTGCTGTGCTTCGTATGCATCAGCGTGGCGTTCGCGTTGTTACGCTGGCTGGCGATGCGGCTGGCAGCGCGGCTCTCCAGCCGTTACGCGGCGAGCCTGCGATGCGAGGTGCACGCCCGGCTGATCGACGCGCCGCTGGCTGCGCTGTCCCGCGCCACCTCCGCGGAAATCGCCAATGTCCTGACCAGCAACATCGATCTCATCAATCAGGGATTCAACTCACTGCTGCAGTTGCTGGTCGCCGGCATCACTGCTCTGGTCAGTCTGATTTTCGCGCTGTGGGTGTCACCCTTTCTGACGCTGGCCCTGCCGGTGTTGATAGGTCTCGGATTGATCACCTCGCGCCTGTTCGGCGACGAGCAATCGAGGGTCAGCCGCCGCTACATCGAGGACACCACGCGGTTGTTCTGGTTGAGCGAGGATTTCCCGCGCCGGCTTCGCCATGTGCGGTCGTTCGAGCGCGAAACCGCCGAGAAAGCCGGTTACGAGGAGATTTCATCGCGGCTGGGCGCCGGCTATCGACGTCAGATGGAACTGACGGCGACCGGACGTCTGCTGCTGGAATTGCTGGCGACGAGCGGCATCGCTTCCGTGTTCCTGATCGCGTACCGCGGGCACGGCGTGGATTCATCCGCGCTGATCGCTGTCGGCCTGTTGCTGGGGCGCCTGTTGCCGTTTGCAAGGGGCACCCGGCAGAACTTCCACCAATTGCGCCTCGCCGCGCACGCGCTGGAATTGTGGCGCAGATATTGCGAACTGGGTGTCAAACGCACTGCACCTGCATCCGCGACGGCATCTTCCATCGGCTGCAGCAGGTTGCATATCGAGCGCATCCGCCTGTCGTTGCCTGTCGCAGACCTGGAGGCCGGTGGATTCGATTTGCGACCGGGTGAAATGACGTTGGTGTGCGGAGACTCCGGCGCCGGCAAGAGCAGCCTCATTGACGTGCTCGCCGGCATGGTCACGCCCGCCGCATTCGCAGCGCGGCTGGACGGACAGCGCATCCATTTTGACGCCTACCGCCGACTGATCAGAAAGGGTGCCTACGTCAGCCAGAGCGTGCGTCTTTGGCAACACACGGTGCGAGATTGTCTGCTATGGGCCGCGCCCACGGCGACGGAGAGAGAATTGCGCGAGGTGCTGCGGGACGTCGGTTTCGATCCGCGGATGGCGGGCACGCCCGGGGCGGTGGAAATAGCGTTGCAGGTTTCTCCCGACCAGCTCTCCGGAGGCGAGCTGCAGCGGTTGCTGCTTGCACAGGTGATCCTGCGCGAGCCCGTGCTGGCGGTGCTGGACGAATCCACCGGTGCGCTCGATGCCGCTTCCGAACTGGCCGTACTCGCCGCATTGAAGCGCGGCCTGCCTAAGACGATCCTAGTGGTGGTTTCGCACCGCGCCGGTGTCGCCCAACTGGCGGATCAATGCCTGGACATCGGCGCGGGCCGGATCGTCACGTTGCGGCGACAAAACCGGTGCCTGCTTCGCGATGAAGTTGCGGGCTGAGCGACCCGTGCGGTAGTTCAGCTTTTCAGCTTGTAGCCCGTCCTGAAAATCCACGCCACGGCGATCAGGCAGAGGATAAGAAAACCGAACGTCGCGGCGAGACTGATTCCGACGCCGACATCGGCGAGCCCGTAGAAGCTCCATCGAAAACCGCTGATCAGATAGACCACTGGATTCGCGAGCGTGATCTTCTGCCACAGCGGCGGCAACATGTGGATGGAGTAGAAACTGCCGCCGAGAAAGGTGAGGGGCGTGATGATCAGCAGCGGGATCACCTGCAGCTTTTCGAAATTGTCCGCCCAGATGCCGATGATGAAACCGAACAGGCTGAAGGTGATCGCGGTCAGCAGCAGGAATCCGACCATCCACAGCGGATGCGCGATTTCGTA
>DATFCO010000132.1:0-11333 GCA_035253005.1 Rhodanobacteraceae bacterium | reverse complement strand
AAATCCTCACACCTACCAGCGCCATGGTCTCGCCGAGATTCTTGCCCGCGCCGAGCAGGTGCGCATTGGAAATATGGCGCACCAGCGCGATGAAATGCCCGTGCTGCCAACCGAGACTGGTCATGAATTCGAAGCGGCTGGACAGCGCGTCGGTGCGCGTACTGGTGGCCGCGATCTGCTCGCTGAAGAACAGGCCATTGCTGCCGCCGTAACGCGCGCCGGCCGCGGCCAGAAAAACGGTGTGATCGAGATTCTCGTGGTCCGTGTTACGCGATTCGATCCCGCCGACGCTCGCGACCGGCTCCCAATGCGCATGGCCGTCGTCGGCGGGCGAGCCGGCGACGTCGGCGAACAAGACAGGAGTCCAGCGCACCCCCGAGGTGGCGCTGGCACCGCCCAGCAGGTTGACGTCGGCCGCCTGCGCCGAACTCGCGGCAGCCAGCAAGAGGAGGAACATCGCGCACAACGGCTTTCCACATCGCATTTTTTCTTTTTCCTCGGGTACGAACGGCGCCCAAGCTTGCTGAGCGCTCGGTCAAGAAATCGTGAGCGTCAGTTTACCGCTCAATAATTGCCTTGACAACTATTGCTGCGGCTATATAATGCGCGGATGTCATCGAAGCAACCCGCCACCCCGTTCCAGTTGTGCAGCCTGATCGGCCGCATCCGCTCGGAGCTGCACAGCAGCATCGAGACCGAACTGGTGCGTCAGGGATTCGAGCTGGGCTTCAGCCAGTACATCGTGCTGAAGAAGCTGGGCAGCGAAGGCTCGATGACGGCAGGCGAGCTAGCGCGCGCGCTGCACCACAATCCCGGCGCGATGACCCGCCTGCTGGACAAACTGGAACAGCAGAATTATCTGCGTCGCGTGCCGGACCCGGGCGACCGCCGCGCGCTGCGCATTGAACTCACGCCCAGCGGACGCACCTTATGGAAACGCATCAACGCCTGCGGCGAGCGGGTGGCGCAGCGTGCATTGGAGCGCAGCACCGGGAAGGAGCGCGCGCAATTGCAGACGTTGCTCAACCGCGTCCTCGAAAACCTGCGCCAGCCGGCGTAGCCGGTCACGGACTCGACCCGCGAAACGTCTCACAAGAACAACTCATCCGACGATTCATGCATATCCGCCCGCCACTGCGCTTCCGCGCAACGTTCGCCGCCCTCTGCTCCGCCGCGTTGCTGGCGGGCTGCGCCAGCATGCACGGATTGAAACCGCAGCAGCAGGCGCTGGACGAATCGTCGCTGTCCACGCAACGCAGCCTCGCCGGCGTGCGGCTCGATCCTGCCGCGTGGCCGAGCGCCGATTGGTGGAAGGCGTATCACGACGATCAACTCGACTCGCTCGTCGACGAAGCGCTGGCCGGCAATCCGAGCCTCGCCATCGCCGACGCGCGCGCGCGCGAAGCGGTCGCGCAAGCCGGCATCGTGGACGCCGCGCGCAAACCGAGTTTGAGCGCGACGGCCAGCGCGGCCGGCGCGAAAATTCCGACCACGCTGCTGCCGGAACCGTTCGGCGGCCATTTCGGCGTGGCGAAATACGGCATCGCCGATTTCAAATGGGACTTCGACATCTGGGGCGGCAAGCGCGCCGCGTGGCAGGCCGCGCTCGGCAATGCGCGCGCGGCGAAAATCGACGCGCAAGCCGCACGGCTGATGCTGTCGGCGGAAGTGGTCGGCGCGTATGTCGCGTTGGCCGACGCGCATGCGCAGCGCGATCTTGCGCAAGCCGAATTGCAACGCGCGCAAGCCTTCGGACAACTGACCGCCCAGCGTGTGCGCGCCGGCATCGACAGCAAATTCCAGCAGACGCAGATCACGGCCGAAATCGCCGATGCGCAGGCGCAACTCGCCGGGGCAGAGAACGGTGTGAAGTCTTCCGGCATCGCACTGGCGGTGCTGCTGGGCCGCGGTCCGGATCGCGCGCTGGACATCGCGCGTCCCAAGCCGCTGCCGGTGAACGCGATCGCGCTGCCTTCCGATCTTCCCGCCGACCTGCTCGGCCGCCGGCCGGATGTCGTCGCCGCGCGCTGGCGGGTGGAAGCAAGCGCGCAGGACATCAAATCGGCCAAGGCCGCGTTCCTGCCGAACATCAATATCACCGCGCTGGCCGGTTTGATCGCCGGGCCCGGCAAGAACGTGTTCCAGGTCTCCGCGTCGATGTACAGCGTGGCGCCCGCGATCAGCCTGCCGATTTTCGAAGGCGGCAAGTTGCGCGCGAATCTTTCGGAAAAAGATGCGGCGTACGATCTCGCCGTCGCGCAGTACAACCAGACCGTGATCGCGGCGATCAATCAGGTCGCGCAGCGTGTCGATGCGTTGCGCACGCTGGATGAAGAACTCGAACGCGAACGCGCGGCGCAGCAAAGCGCGAATCAGGCTTATGAACTGGCGATGCAGCGCTACCGCGGCGGCGTCGGCAACTATCTCGAAGCGCTGACCGTGCGCCAGCAACTGATCGGCGCGGAACAACGCGTCACCGCGTTGCAGACGCAGCGCGCCGGCGCCGCGGTGCAATTGATCGAAGCGCTGGGCGGCGGGTTCACGCCGTCCAACGATGTTCCTTCATTGAAACAGGCCGCCGCGCAAGCCAACGGCGTTGCGCGCGCGAATGACGACAAGGCAGACAAGCAATGACTTCGCAGGAAAAACCGCCCGTCGATCCCGAACAGGCCGCACGGGAAGAAAAACAGCAGAAACGCGACACGCGCCGGCGCTGGCTGCTGCGCGGACTGGTGGTGGTCGTCGTTGTCGTGGGCATCACGTGGGCGCTGTATCACTTCCTCGTCGGCCGCTGGTACGAAAGCACCGACGACGCCTACGTCAACGGCAACGTCGTGCAGATCACGCCGCAGGTGCCGGGCACGGTGGTTTCGATCGGCGCCGACGACAATGACTTCGTACGCGAAGGCCAGCCGCTGCTGAAACTCGATCCCTCCAACGCTCAAGTGGCGCTGGATGCGGCGGAAGCAGATCTCGCAGCGACCGTGCGCAAGGTGCGCGGCTTGTACAGCGGCGTGAATTCCTCGCAGGCCGAAGTCGCCGTGCGGCAGGCGGCGGTCGCGCAGGCACGCGCAGATTACCAGCGCCGCCAAGGCCTGGCGAAAACCGGCGCGATCTCCGCCGAGGAACTCCAGCACGCGCGCGATGCGTTGACCGCCGCGGAGAGCGCGTTGTCCGCGGTGCAGGGCCAGCTCGCCACCAGCAAGGCGCTGGTCGAGGATACGCAGATCGCTTCGCATCCGGACGTCGCGGCGGCGGCGGCGAAAGTGCGCGAGGCCTATCTGGACCTGCAACGCGACACGTTGATCGCGCCAGTGTCGGGTCACGTCGCCAAGCGCGCGGTGCAGGTCGGACAGCGCGTGCAGCCGGGCACGCCGCTGATGGCGGTGGTGCCGTTGTCGCAGGTGTGGGTAGACGCGAATTTCAAGGAAACGCAGTTGCAGCACATGCGCATCGGCCAGCCCGTGACGCTGGAGTCCGATCTCTACGGCGGCGATGTCGAATACCACGGCCACGTCGAAGGTCTGGGCGTGGGCACGGGCAGTGCGTTCTCGCTGCTGCCCGCGCAGAACGCCACCGGCAACTGGATCAAGATCGTGCAGCGTCTGCCGGTGCGCATCGAACTCGACCCGCAGGAATTGCAGAAGCATCCGCTGCGCATCGGCCTGTCGATGACGACGAAGGTGAACCTGCACGATCAGTCGGGTCCGGTGCTGTCGCGAGAGGCGCCGAGCAAACCGGTGTTCAGCACCGATGTCTACGAACGCGGCACGCGCGAAGCCGATGCATTGATCGCGAAGATCATCGCCGACAACAGCGGTGCGAACGGGAATGTCGCGCAGAGTGGTGCAGCCGTTTCGCATTAGGCGCAACAGAGCCACTCGTTCGTGCCGAAATATCGAAGCACGAACGGAACGATATAAGAACAATATGACGCGCAAGCAGCCATCCATGGTGCGTTTTCCGATCGGCATCCATGCCTCACCCTCAGCCATGGCACGCGATGCCATTCAAGGCATCGCGTAAGCGCCATGGCTTCGACCACTCCCCAATCGTTCGGCGAATTCCGTCCCGCCAGCCTGCCGCTGGCGACGATCGGGTTGTCGCTCGGCACCTTCATGCAGGTGCTGGATCTCACCATCGCCAACGTTTCGCTACCGACCATCGCAGGTAATCTCGGGGCCAGCCAGAACCAGTCGGTATGGGTGATCACCTCGTTCACGGTAGCGAACGCGATCGCGCTGCCGCTCACCGGATTTCTCTCGCGCCGTTTCGGCGAAGTGAAGACCTTCGTGTGGGCGACGCTGCTGTTCTCGATCGCATCCTTGCTGTGCGGCTTGTCCACCAGTCTCGGCATGCTGGTGCTGTTCCGCGCGGTGCAGGGCGCGATGGCCGGCCCGATGTACCCGTTGACGCAAAGCCTGCTGGTCTCGATCTATCCTCCGCAGAAGCGCGGCATGGCGCTGGCCATTCTGGCGATGGTGACGGTCGTGGCCCCGATCGCGGGCCCGGTGCTCGGCGGTTACATCACCGACAACTACTCCTGGGAATGGATTTTCTTCATCAACGTGCCGATCGGCTTCGCGGTAAGCGCGGTGATCGCAGCGCAACTCGGCGCACGGCCCGAACGCATCGAGCGGCCGCGCATGGACTACGTCGGCCTGATTACATTGATCCTCGGTGTGGGTTCATTGCAGATCCTGCTCGACAAGGGCAACGAGCTGGACTGGTTCCAATCGAATTTCATTGTCACGCTCGCGATCATCGCGGCGATTTCTCTCAGCATCTTCCTGATCTGGGAGTTGACCGACCGCGATCCGATCGTGAATCTGCGGCTGTTCCGGCATCGCAATTTCGCCGCGGGCACATTGGCGCTGGTGCTGGCGTACGCGGTGTTCTTCGCGATCGCGTTGCTGGTGCCGCTGTGGCTGCAGGAAACGCTGGGCTACACCGCGATCTGGTCGGGCCTCGCCACCGCGCCGATCGGCGTGGCGCCGGTGTTGCTGACCTTCTTCGTCGGCAAGTACGGAACGAAGTTCGATCTGCGCTGGCTAGCGTCGTTCGCGTTCGTGATGATGGGTCTCACCTGCTTCATGCGCGCCGAGTTCACCACGCAGGTGGATTTCTACCACGTGGCGATGACGCAATTCCTGCAGGGCATCGGCGTGGCATTCTTCTTCATGCCGATCCTGACGATTCTGTTGTCGGATTTATCAGGGCGCGAAATTGCTTCGGGTTCCGGCCTCGCCACCTTCCTGCGTTCGCTGGCCGGCAGCTTTTCGGCATCGATCACGACGTATTTCTGGGAACGAGGCGGCGCGACCCAGCACGCCACGCTCGCAACCCACATCAGTCCGTACAGCCCGCAGACGCAGGCGGCGCTGGCGAACACCGGCGGCAACGTGCAGCAATTCGCCGCGAACATCAACGGCGCGATTTCGCAACAGGCCGTGCAGATTTCCTTCAACAACATCTTCTACATCATGGGCTGGATCATCCTGGCCCTGATCGTGGTGATCTGGCTGGCCAAACCGCCGTTCGTGCCGAAAGCCGGGCCGGCGGCAGGCGGCGGACACTGAGGCTGCACGGAACCGTTGTGCGGGACGACCGCGGTTGCTAGAGTGAACCGGTCGTACCGCACCTGATGTGCGGACGCGGGGTCAGGGGACGGGACGGGGGTTCCGAGACGCAGATGCATCCATAGCCGCGAGCGCCTGTGCGCGCTCCATGGGTTGCATCGCATCCGCGTGGTGTTCCGCCTTTGCCATTTCAAACAGGTCTGCCGACGCCGGACTGCGTGGGCAACCCGTGATTCCGGCCAGACCGGAACGGCGATGCGCGTGATGCAACGGCAACCAAGCTCCTGCGAGACCTTCGCCGCTGGCGCGGTGCTTCGCGCCAGACTCTTCGATCCGGCCCGCCCGGCCTGCGCCGCGGCGGGCTCTTCATTTCTGCGTCCCCGCACTTTCTTCTTCGAATCAACAAGCATGAGGCCTTGAGTCATGAACAAGCGAATCTACAGCCTGGTCTGGAACAACGCGCTGCATCAGGTGGTCGTGGCGTCGGAATTGGCGAGGCATAAGAGTGCAGGATCTTCATCTGCCCGCAAGACCTGCCTTCAGGCATCTCGCCGCATTCAACTTGTCCTGGCTACATTGTTGGCACTCAGCGCGTCTTCATTGACCAAAGCCGCCGATACGAATCGCGCCGGTGCAGCACCCCGAATCAACGAAAGCACCGCGACATATTCGCCACTTTCAAAATATTACACGTACGCGGAAATGGCAGCCGCGCAAACGATGAGCACACCTCCAGGATCGACTTGTGCAGGCATTGCCGGGGAAAATTCAAATTACGGCTCCTTGGCTTGCGGATACAACGCCACCGCCAATGGCGGTTATGCAACTGCTATCGGGTATGCGGCGAACGCGAGCGGAGACCGCAGCACGGCTTTGGGTTTCAAGGCTAGTACGTCGTCCACTTCCTGGGGAAATCTTGCCTTGGGAGATCAAGCCTCCGCGTCTGGAAATTACGGTGCAGCTATCGGCTTTCTTTCATCGGCTTCGGGTACCTACGCTATAGCCATCGGCTCTCGGTCCCAAGCAGGCACCATCCGCTCCGTAGCCATTGGAGCCGATGCAAGCGCAACTCACCCATACAGCGTCGCTATCGGTTCCCACGCCACCGCGAGCACTCCAGGCGGCATTGCAATCGGCCAGAACGCCACCTTGCAGAATTACGGAGGTATTGCCATCGGTGGTGACGCAACGGGCCGCTATGCAGTTGCTATTGCTGGTGGAGCGAGCGGCCTGGTGAGTTTCGCCCTGGGCGGCAGCGCATCCGGGAGTTACAGCGTTTCATTGGGAGCAAGTTCCAACGCCTACGGCAACCGCAGCATGTCGCTGGGTGGAGATACTTCAGCACGTGGCAACTATGCAGTCGCATTGGGTTGGGATGCTTCTTCCAATGGAACGGCGTCGGTGGCATTCGGCTCTCATGCACTGACGATGGCTGACAACGCGGCTGCGATCGGAAATCAAGCCCAAGCCTCCGCTACGGAAGCATTTGCGTTAGGAGCGTATTCGATCGCCTCTGGCCCCGGCAGTACCGCCGTAGGCAGCGCCGATGATCTCAATCACAGTGGCACTTTCGAAGCGAATGAAAAGACCACCGCTTCGGGTTCCAACTCCATGGCACTCGGTGGCGCTGCGCAGGCTTCGCAGACCAATACAACCGCGATCGGCGTGGCTGCTGTCTCTTCCGGTGCGGGAAGTACCGCCAATGGTTTCGATGCAACGGCGTCGGGTCAGAACAGCGCGGCACTCGGTGCGTTGGCATTGGCCAACCAGACCGGCGCGCTGGCTGAAGGTTATCAATCGCACGCCACCGGCCTGAAGAGCACCGCCATTGGCGGCGATACCGTTGCCAGCGGCAGCATGAGCACCGCGATCGGCTGGGGTTCGATCGCGACCGCCGCCAACACGGTTTCGTTCGGCAATTCGGCGACCAACACCTACCGCGAGCTGGTCAACATCGCCGATCCGACCGCCGCGCATTCGGCGGTGAATCTCGAGTATCTGCAAGCGCACTACAGCACGACGGCGCAACTTGAAGCGGACGGCATGTCGCCGTTGGTGGTGACGCCCAACGCCGCAGATCACTACTTCGATGCCAATGGGCTCGCTGATGGCAGCGATGATGCCACTGCGAGCGGCATGCATTCTGTTGCATCGGGCGCGTTCGCCACTGCTTCGGGTGACCTTAGCGCGGCGGTCGGCTACCGTGCGAGTGCAGCGGGCGCCGGCTCGACTGCAATTGGCAGCAACGCTTATGCGTACTCCACAAACGGTGGAGCTTACGGCTCTGGAAAGAGCGTCGCTATCGGCAGCAATGCGGTCGCCAAATCCAAATTTGGAAGTGACACGGCCTTGGGGGGCAGTGCTTCGGCGACAGGCAGTTTCAGTACCGCACTCGGTAACTATGCGAGTGCCACCGGGTATTTCTCAACTGCAATAGGAAATCGGGCTAGCGCGTCGAACAAGTCCAGCACGGCTGTGGGTCAGAGCGCAACCGCGTCCGGTTTCTATAGCGCAGCTTTCGGCCTCAAGTCGACTTCCAGCGGCGACTCAAGCATCGCAATGGGTCAGGGCGCCACTGCTAGCGGTTTGAATGGGAGTGCCGTAGGTTCATACTCCCGAGCCCAAGCTGAGAGGAGCAGCGCCTTTGGCTTTGGGGCTACTGCTACCACAGACGGCAGCGTCTCAGTTGGATACTCCGCGCTGGCAACCGGCGACCATGCAATAGCGATAGGTCTTAGCGCCGTGGCTACCGGCTTCGATGCCTTCGCGGCAGGCTACCTCGCCGAGGCCAGAGGTGCCTTAGGCACATCAGTCGGCGATCACGCATCAAGTGGAAATTATGCGGTTGCAATCGGCGCTTTTGCTAATGGAAACACGAGAGCCTCAGCAGTCGGAGATGGTGCTGCTGCATGGGGGTATCAGAGCACCGCAATAGGGAATTCATCTCGAGCACAAGGCGCCAAATCCGTTGCGCTCGGTTATGAAGCTGCAGCGGGCGGTTCCCTTAGTGGAACCGAAGCGGTCGCATTGGGGTTTAGCGCTTTTGCTTCGGCAGATGGTTCCACGGCAATAGGTGGCGCGATAGACCTTAACGGCAACGGCACGATCGAACCCAACGAGCAGACCATCGCCTCGGGTGCCTATTCGATCGCATTCGGTTCCGACGCGCAGGCTACGCAAACCAACGCCACCGCGATCGGTACCCAGGCGCAAGCTACAAACACCGAAGCCTTTGCACTTGGCGCATACTCGATCGCCTCCGGCCCCGGCAGCACGGCCGTCGGCAGCGCCGATGATCTCAATGGCAACGGCACTATCCAGCCCAACGAGCAGACCACTGCGTCCGGTTCCAATTCCATGGCACTCGGTGGCGCCGCGCAGGCATCGCAGACCAATACGACTGCAATTGGCGTTGCTGCCGTTTCTTCAGGTGCGGGAAGTACTGCGAACGGTTTCGATGCAACAGCGTCGGGTCAGAACAGCGCGGCACTCGGTGCGTTGGCATTGGCCAACCAGACCGGCGCGCTGGCTGAAGGTTATCAATCGCACGCCACCGGCCTGAAGAGCACCGCCATCGGCGGCGATACCGTCGCCAGCGGCAGCATGAGCACCGCGATCGGCTGGGGTTCGATCGCGACCGCCGCCGACACGGTGTCGTTCGGCAATTCCGCGACCAATACTTATCGCGAACTGGTCAACATTGCCGATCCCACCGCCGCGCATTCGGCGGTGAATCTCGAGTATCTGCAAGCGCACTACAGCACCACGGCGCAACTTGAAGCGGACGGCATGTCGCCACTGGTGGTGACGCCCAACGCAGCGGATCATTACTTCGATGCCAATGGCCCTGCGGACGGCAGCGATGACGCCACTGCGGCAGGTTCGCGCTCGACTGCAGCTGGTCCCAATGCATCTGCTTCAGGAGACTTTAGCGCGGCATTCGGAGATGCTGCAACGGCGACCGGGCCAGAAAGTACCGCAATAGGAACCACTGCAAGCGCGGGTAGCCTCTATTCGACTGCCTTGGGAAGCGGGGCCACGGCTTCAGCAATCAGGAGCACCGCGCTTGGCGCTCTATCAGTCGCGTCTGGGGTTTATTCGACGGCAGTGGGGACACGCGCTACGGCGAGCGAAAGCGGAGTCGCAGTGGGATCGTATGCGGAAGCTTGGGCATATGACACTGCCATTGGTCAATCAGCCAAGGCTCTGGCTAACATGAGCACCGCGATCGGAGGTAATGCCTATGCGGCATACACTCTCAGTACCGCCGTAGGCGACCAATCCGGGGCGTTCGGCGCGTATAGCACCGCCGTCGGCGCGCGCGCGACTACACGCGGTGCTTACTCCATCGCGGTAGGTGAAGGGAGCCATGCATACAGCAACAAATCAATCGCAATCGGAAGTTCGAGCGGCGCGTATGGAACGCAGGCATTTGCGCTGGGTACCTTGGCGCATGCGGCAGCGAATAACTCGATAGCTTTGGGCGGCACGATAGATATCAATGGGGACGGCAGCATCGGTGCAGGTGAATACACCTCCGCTTCTGGCAACGCTTCCATGGCGCTCGGCTCCGCCTCTCAAGCCACTCAAACCAACGCCACCGCGATCGGCACCCAGGCGCAAGCAACAAACACCGAAGCCTTTGCGCTGGGTGCTTATTCGATTGCCTCCGGCCCGGGCAGCACCGCCGTCGGCAGCGCCGATGATCTCAATGGCAACGGCACTATCCAGCCCAACGAGCAGACCACCGCTTCCGGTTCCAACTCCATGGCGCTCGGTGGTGCTGCGCAGGCATCGCAGACCAATACCAGCGCAATCGGCGTTGCGGCCGTTTCTTCAGGTGCAGGAAGTACCGCGAACGGTTTCGATGCAACGGCCTCAGGTCAGAACAGCGCTGCACTCGGTGCGTTGGCATTGGCCAACCAGACCGGCGCGCTGGCTGAAGGCTATCAATCGCACGCCACCGGTTTGAAGAGCACCGCCATCGGCGGCGACACCGTCGCCAGCGGCAGCATGAGCACCGCGATCGGCTGGGGTTCTGTGGCCACGCTCGCCAACACGGTCTCGTTCGGCAACTCGGCCACGAACACCTATCGCGAGCTGGTCAACATCGCCGATCCCACCGCCGCGCATTCGGCGGTGAATCTGGAGTATTTCAATGCGCATACTTCTGCACTGATTGCGGAAATGACGCAAATGCAAAATGAAATCGATGCGATGCAGGTTGCCAATTCAGGCTCGGCTTCCGCCTCGTCCCAAGCCTCGGCTGCATCCCGGGCTTCCACTGCGAATGCAGTCGCGTCCAGCGCTCAGGCCGCAGCTCCGCCACGAGCGTCTTCCGAAGCGGTGCAACAGAGTTCAGCCACCGCGGCCGCAGGTGGCATGCAGAACCTGCCGAGCGCAGCACCCACGCAAACCCAGCAGCCGGTGACCGGCGCCACCACTTACGCCGATCAGCAGACCAGCGAGGCGCTTTCCACGGCGCAGACCTACACCGACGCGCAGAACGTGCAGACCTTGAATTCGGCCAAAGCCTATACCGATCAGGCGATCTCAGGCGTCGAAGCAGAGGTGAGCGCGCTGGGCGATCGCGTGGATGCGCTCGACACGCGCGTCGATCAACTGGATGACCGCATCGGCCGTGTCGCCGCGTTGGGCGCGGCGATGTCGATGACTTCACCCGATGCGCGCATCAACAAGGACAATCAGGTCGGCATGGGCGTCGGCACCTACCGCAACCACAGCGCGCTGGGC
>DATFCO010000131.1:0-7868 GCA_035253005.1 Rhodanobacteraceae bacterium | reverse complement strand
GACCGCAGCGCCAGAACGTGCGCGAAGCGGTCAGCGATTTCGCGCTGCGTCGCGCCGACGGATTGTGGGGTTATCAGTTCGCCTGTGTGGTGGACGATGCCTTCCAGCACATCACCGAAGTGGTGCGGGGTTGTGATCTCCTCGATTCCACGCCGCGCCAGATTCTTTTGCAACGCCTGCTCGGTTTGCCGACGCCCGCGTACCTGCACCTGCCGCTGGCGGTCGATGCGCAAGGCCGCAAGCTTTCCAAATCCAGCGATGCGCCGGCGGTGGATGTGGCCGATCCGAGCGCTGCGATAGCCGATGCGCTGCGCTTCCTCGGCCAGCAGCTACCCGATGCGCACGACGTCGAAACCATGCTCCGCATCGCCGCGCGCGACTTCGATCTTTCGCCGTTGCGCGGCATGACCACGCGCGTCGCACAGGCAAGCATCGGACCAAATCGGCAGGGACTGCCGATTTGAACGCCGCAGGCAGCCCGAAGGGCGAGCTACAGGGATGTAGCGAAGTAGCGTAGCAGGTCCCTTAGCCCTTCTCGCAGTCTTCCCGCCGGCGCGAAGGCAGGCGTAGGATGGCCGCACCATCACACGGGAGGAGCGGTCATGAGCGCACGCGTGGCATTGATAACGGGGGGCACCGGCGGCATCGGTACCGCGATCGTCCATCGGCTCGCGAAGATGGGCCACAAGGTCGCGACCAATTACCGCAACGAGGAAAAAACCAGGGCGTGGCGCGACAAGCTCAAGGGCGAAGGCATCGATGTATTGACCGTGCAGGGCGACGTCTCCGATCCGGAATCGTGCGAGCAGATGGTGCGCGAGATCGAGGGCAAGCTCGGACCCGTTGACATCCTCGTCAACAACGCCGGCATTACCAGCGACACCACCTTCCACAAGATGAGCTACCAGCAGTGGATGGACGTGGTGAACACCAACTTGAACGCCTGCTTCAACGTCACCCGCCCCGTGATCGAAGGCATGCGCACACGCAAGTGGGGCCGCATCGTGCAGATCAGCTCGATCAACGGCCAGAAAGGCCAGTACGGACAAGCCAACTACGCCGCGTCGAAAGCCGGCATGCACGGCTTCACCATTTCACTGGCGCAGGAAAACGCCAAGTTCGGCATCACCGTCAACACCGTCTCGCCCGGCTACATCGGCACCGACATGGTGATGGCCGTGCCCGAAGACGTGCGCGCCAAGATCGTCGCGCAGATTCCGCTCGGGCGTCTCGGCGAACCCGACGAGATCGCCTACGCGGTTTCCTTCTTCCTCGCCGACGAAGCCGCATGGATCACCGGCGCGAACCTGGCGATCAATGGCGGGCATTACATGGGGTGGTAAGGACCCTCACCGAAAGAGCCGCATGGGTTCTGAATTTTTGCCGGATGGGATCATCAGGCATGCGGGCTTGGTCATGGCGCATGCTGCGACTATCGCGTCCGTGCTCAAGCCCGGCGAGTTGATTTGCCCATTCGCGTTAATTGCTAAGGGCGAGAATCGACAGTCAATCGAGTTTGAAGCACCGACTCAAGATGAAGCTGTGAGTCAAGGCTGGGAGAGCTTGGAAAGGTACAAAGAGGATTTTGATTTGTGGGCTTTCGCGCGCGAAGGATTAGCAGAGGGAGAACACCGCAAAGACGATGTGTTGCTCGCAGCAGCATGGAGCCACGGAATGGCCGAGCCTGTGGTGTTTACTCAATGCTTCATTCCTGCGAACAAGGGCGGCTTTGCGTTAGTCGGACCGGTTGCCATTCTTGGCAAGAACCACGAAGCCGATTTGGAACGAATCAAGCAGATGTTCAACGAGGGAATAATGGAACACCCCAAGGGAAATCGTTGGGCATCTTGGCATGGTGATTAGGAGAAGCAGGCCATAGATGGCCGTATTGAGCGAGCTTCCAGCGCCGTCGCATAACGGCGGGCATCGCAGCGCCAAGCGGGAGCAAGGCGCGACTGTTTGAGCACAAGGACGTGCGAGTTCGCGCGGGCCCGCTTGGCGCGAGAAGCGCAGCGGAGTCGAGCCAACCGGATGTTGGCGAGACCGTCATGCCGGCGCAATGGCTTTGGCTAATTTCCGCGAAAGGAAAGTAGCCCGCTCGCCCGGGGAGGCGAGCGAAAAAAAGACAGGGATGTCGAGCTTCAATCAAAAGAGCGGCGCGCGGCGACCTCTCCCTCAAGGGGAGAGGTGAGAACCAAGTTGGCCTTCGCCGGAATGACGAAAGGCGCGTGGCGCAGCGCCGCAAGCCGTGCTAGCTTTGCCGCATGGCACAACCGCGCGTCATCAAGAAATACCCCAACCGGCGGCTGTACGACACCGAGATCTCCAGCTACATCACGCTGGAGGAAGTGCGGCAGCTCGTGCTGTCCGGCACGCCCTTCGAGGTGCGCGACGCCAAGACCGACGAAGACCTCACCCGCGCGGTACTGCTGCAGATCATCGCCGAGCACGAGCAGCACGGGCAGCCGATGTTCTCGGCCAACCTGCTTTCGCAGATCATCCGTTTCTACGGCGATTCCATGCAGGGCTTCGTCGGCGGTTATCTGGAGAACAGCCTGAAAATCTTCCTGGACCAGCAGCACAAGTTCCGCGCGCAGTTGAACGAGATGCTGGGCCAGACGCCCTGGTCGATGTTGAACGAGATGACCGAGCGCAACATCGATTTGTGGAAGTCCCTGCAGAAGGGATTCCTGGAAGCCAATGCCGCCAACGCGGCACCGAAGGCGGCTGCCGGCGAGACCAAGAAGTCCCGCTGAGACTTGATTGACAGCCCGCGGGCGGCTGCCTACCATCCTGCGCTTCGCTGCGGTGCAACATGTTGCGCCATGCGGCAAGAAGACTCGGGACAATCCATATGAGCGAACGGGTAGTAGTCGTTACCGGCGGCATCGGCGGTCTAGGCACCGAGATCTGCAAGCATCTGGCGCGAGCCGGCCGCCAAGTCATCGCGGCCGATCTCGGCAACCGCCAGGAACGCCTCGCCGCGTTTCGCGAGGAAACGAAGGAGTTCAACGGACAGATCGTGTTCGCGCCGGCCGATGTCTCGCGCTTCGACGATTGCGCCGCGCTGGCGAAACACGTCACCGAGGACTACGGCGAAATCGATATCCTGGTGAACGCCGCGGGCATTACGCGCGACGTGAGCTTGCGCAAGATGGAAGAGAAGCAGTGGCACGAGCTGATGCACGTCAATCTGGACGGCGTGTTCAACATGTGCCGGCAGGTGATCGACGGCATGAGCGCGCGCGGCTTCGGCCGCATCGTCAACATCTCCTCAGTCAACGGCCAGACCGGCCAGTTCGGTCAGACCAACTACTCCGCGGCGAAAGCCGGCATGCACGGGTTCACCATGGCGCTGGCGCGCGAAGTGGCGAAGAAAGGCGTGACGGTCAACAGCGTGTCGCCCGGTTATTGCAAAACCGAAATGGTGATGAAGGTGCCGGAAGACATCCGCAACCAGATCGTCGCGCAGATACCGGTGGGACGACTCGGCGAACCATCCGACATCGCGCGCACCGTCGCATTCCTCACCGCGGACGATGCCGGTTTCATCACCGGCGCCAACGTGCCGGTGAACGGCGGTTATTTCATGTCGTTCTGAGCGGCTGCGCGATCCCACGCGGATCCGTTGGCGCTTTCGCGTGATTTGCCGCGAGCGTATGCTCTCCGGTTTCCGGACCGAAGGGAGATCGCCATGCGCTGGCTTGCCGCTGCATCCGTTCTGGTTTCCGCGTCGCTGTGGGCTGCCGTTCCGGGACCGCAACGCGCACTCACCGATCCCGCTTCGCTCAACTCGCCCACGAATCCCGCCGCGCGGCCGGCACCGATCCATGATCTGTTTTTCACCCGGGGGGTGGCGGCGTCCGCGTGGTCGCCGGATGGCCACGAAATCGTGGTATCCACCAACACCACCGGCCGCTTCAACCTGTGGAAGATTGCGGCACAGGGTGGTGCGCCCAGCCAGTTGACGCATTCGGATGATCGCCAGTACGGCGCCACCTGGTCGCCTGACGGCAAGTGGATCGTGTACGAATCCGATCACGGTGGCGACGAGCAATACAAGCTGTATGCAGTCGCCTCGGATGGCGGCCAGCCGGTCGATCTGACGCCCAAGTCGAACATCTCGAACACCGGCGCGTTGTTTTCTCCCAATGGCAGAACGATCGCGCTCAACTTCAAACCGAAGACGTCGCCGGTCACTGATATCGCGCTGCTCGACTGGAAGACGCACGCGATCCACCAGTTGACGCACGAGGCCAGCAAGGATCATTTATGGCAAGTCGTCGCATGGAGCCGCGACGGCCGCAACGTTTACGCCAATCGCCTCAACGCCGGTTTTACCGACGCCAGCGTCTGGCGCATCGATGTTGCCGACGGCAGGACCACCGAACTGACGCCGCACTCGGGACAAGTGCTGATCACCGCCAGCGCGGTGTCGCCCGATGGGCGCTGGCTGGCCGTCGCCTCGAATGCGGAAGGCGGCACCAATCGCGCCGCGTTGTACGACGTGGACAAACACGACTATCGCTGGCTGACAAAGAATCCCTGGGAATCCAGCACCGGCAATTTCTCGCCGGACGGCAAGCAGGTGCTCTACACCGTCAACGCGGACGGGCGCAGCGACATCTATCTGTACGACATCGCTTCCGGCAAGTCGGAGAAACTGGCAATGCCGGAAGGATTGAACGATCCCGCCGGCGATCCGAGCGCGTTTTCGAGCGACGGTACGCGCCTGCTTGTCGAACACCAGAGTTCCAGCGCGCCCGCCGACTACTGGATCTACGCCGTTGCAGGCGGCTCGCCGCGGCAACTCACCCATTCCGAATTGGCGAGCCTGAAATCCGGCACGCTGCCTTCGTCCACGTTGGTGCACTACAAAAGTTTCGACGGCACGGTGATCAGCGCATTCGTCTGGCTGCCCGCCAATCTGAAGCGCGACGGTTCCGCGCCGGGCGTGGTGTTGCCGCATGGCGGTCCGACCGGACAGACCGTGGACAGCTTCAACCGCACGGCGCTGGCGCTGGCCTCGCGCGGCTACATCTGCATCGCACCGAACGTGCGCGGATCGACCGGTTACGGCATGGCTTTCCAGAAAGCCAACATCAAGGATCTGGGCGGCGGCGATCTGCAGGACGAGGTGTATGCGGCGAAATTCCTGGCCGCGACCGGCTACGTGAATCCGAAGAAGATCGGCATCACCGGCGGCTCGTACGGCGGCTACATGACACTGATGGCGATCGGCAAGACGCCCGATGTCTGGGCGGCCGCGGTCGAGGAGTACGGCATCATCAACTGGTTCACCATGCTTCAGCACGAGGATCCGTTCCTGCAGCAATACGAAAAGACGCTGCTGGGCGATCCGGTCAATGACAAGGCGGTCTACGAGGCCGCCTCTCCGATCACCTACATCAAGAACGCCAAGGCGCCGCTGCTGGTATTGCAAGGCGACAACGACATCCGCGTGCCGAAGGAGGAAGCGCAGCAGGTGGTTTCGATCCTGAAACAGGAAGGACGTACGGTCGAGGCGCATTACTATCCGAACGAAGGCCACGGCTTCACCAAGCGCGAAAACCAGATCGACGCATTACAGCGGGCGGTGGACTGGTTCGACCGTTATCTGAAAGGCGAGAAGCCTTCCGGCATCGGGCACTGAAGCGAGGTTGGCGATCCGCTCAGCGGGGATCGTCCAGCGCATGCAAGCGCGCGCGCAATTCGTCCAGACGCAAATCCGCGTGCGCGCCGGGAGAAACGCGCGCGGCGAGGCTGGCTTCCGGCGTGCGGTCCTGCCCCGACGCTTCGGCCATTTCGGCCGCCGCATGATAAGCCTCGCGAAACGGGACGCCGCCCGCCGCCTGTTCGATCGCGGCGTCGGTCGCGTACATCGCGGGCTCGATCGCATCGCGCATGCGTTGCGCATTCCATCGCATGCGCGTCAGCAGTTCGGGCACCAGTTCCAGCGCGGCCAGCCCGCGTCGAAAACCGCGTACCAGCGCGCTTTTGCTGATTTGCAGATCGCGCTGATAGCCGGAGGGCAGCGACAGCAGTTGTTCGATCTCGCATCGCGCCGCGGCGATGCCGGCGTAACTCGCGCGCATCAGTTCGACCACGTCGGGATTGCGCTTGTTGGGCATGATCGAAGAGCCGGTGGTGAATTCGTCCGGCAACGCAACAAAGCCGAATTCGGATGTAGTGAACAGCGACAGATCCCACGCCAGCCGGCGCAGGTCCAGCAGCGCCGCGCCCAGCGCTTCCAGCGCCGCCAGCTCGAACTTGCCGCGCGACAATTGAGCAGCAATCGGATTGATCTGCATGCGCCCCAAACCGAGCGCGCGCGTGGCGTGCTCGCGATCCAGTTTCAGGTTGACGCCGTAACCCGCAGCGGTACCCAACGGGTTGGCATCGATCCAGTCGAGCGTGTGACGTGCGCGCTGGGCATCGTCGATGAAGGATTCGGCGAAACCGGCGAACCACATCGAAGTGGAAGACACGACCGCGCGTTGCAGATGCGTGTAGCCGGGCATCGGTAGTGATTCTTTTTCTGCGCGATCCAGACCGACGCGCGCGATCTCGGAACACAGCGCCTGCAGCGCCGCAAGTTTCTCTTTCAGCCACAAGCGTGTGGCAACCAGGACCTGGTCGTTGCGGCTGCGGCCGGTGTGCACCTTGCGGCCGACATCGCCCAACCGTTCCGTCAAACGCGCCTCGATCGCCGAGTGCCCGTCTTCGTGGCGCTCGTCCAGCACGAAAGCACCGGTCGAGAATTCCTCAGCCAGCATGCACAGTTCGTGATCCAACGCTTGCGCTTCGTCTGATGTCAACACGCCGATACGCGCCAGGCCTTCCACGTGCGCGCGGCTGGCGGCGAGGTCGTGCAGGAAGAACTCGCGATCCAGCAGCACGTCGTCGCCGGAGAGGAACCGCATGATGCGTTCGTCGACACGGGTGTTCTTTTTTTGCCACAGCAAATCGCTCATGCGTTCACCTCGAGCGGAATGCCCGCGAATTCATCGAAGCCGAGGGCCAGATTGAGGTTCTGCATCGCCTGCGTGGCCGCGCCTTTCAGCAGATTGTCCAGCGTGGCCACCACTACCGCACGTTTGCCATCATCCGCCACGGCGAAGCCGCCGATCTCGACTCTGTGCTTGCCGGCGATGCGGCTGACCCATGGCGGCTCGTCCAGGATTCGGACCAGGGGTTCGCTTGCATAGCGTTCGCAATAACGCGCCTTCAATGAGTCGACGTCCAGCGAATCGCGCAACTTCAGATTCACGGTCATCGTGATACCGCGGAAATGCGGAGCGACATGCGGCATGAATTCGACCGGCACGCCGAGTCGCGTCGACACCTCGCGTTCGTGCAGATGTCCGACAAGGTCATACGGCATCAGGTTGTCGCGCAGCTTTTCCGGATCGTTCCTGTCCGACGGCGCGGTGCCGGCGCCGGAATAACCGGAAACGCCGAAACACTGCGGCGGCCCGGCGAGTGCGTCGAGCAACGGCACAATGGCGAGCTGCATCGCCGTGGCATAACAGCCGGGATTGCCGATGCGCCGTTCGCCTCCGTAACGTGTCCGCGTCAATTCCGGCAGACCGTAATACCAAGCCGCGTCGAAACGATGATCGGCGGAAAGATCCACGATCACGGTTTGCGGCGCGCGCGCCTGCAGCGCGTGCACGAAGGGCTCGGACTTGCCGTTCGGCAGCGCGAGAACTACCGCGTCCGCGCCTTTATGCACTGCTGCATCCGCGTCCAGGTTTTCATATCGCAGTTCTCCAGCAAATGCCGGCACGCGGTCGCGCACGCGTTCGCCTTCCAGTTCGCGCGAAGAGACGAATGCCAGTTCCAGTTGCGGATGCGCAGCGATCAGC
>DATFCO010000130.1:0-8101 GCA_035253005.1 Rhodanobacteraceae bacterium | reverse complement strand
GGGCACGCTGTGCGGCCTCCATCTTGTCGCGCGCGATACGCTGCTCGTTCTGCGCCTTCTTCGTGATCTTGGTCGCAAGCGCGCGCTCGGCGTCTGCCAGCCGCTTCTTTTGCTTGAATAGCTCGGCTTGTAAGGTGCGCTCTAGCTCGGCGTCACCTTGAGCAATGATGGCCTGGATCTCACGCTCGGCATCACTGTGCGGTTGGGAGAACGCATCCTTCATCCGCTTGGGAATCTTCCGCCAAGTGCCGTCCCGCCGGCGCTCCCAGAAGAAGCGCACGTACTGCTGGATACCCAGAGCGGCGCCGTACTCGCGTTCGTACTTGCGGTATTCGGCCCAGACTTGCGCGGAGTAGCACATTGCGGGCGATTCTATACGCTGTACGAAACGGCTACAGCTCTCAGATCGGGAATGGACGCTCAATGTGCGGCGAAGCATGACGGCGTCGCTGCGAACCGTGGTTCCAGCTTGACCACTCGATAGTTCACCGCAACGATTGTCACTCGAAAGCTGGAAAGTTGGACGAGTAGGAACCAAGAATGTCCTTGTACCCACCTTTGTACCCAGATCGCCGACGCGATCGAAAAGTAGCCGCACATCAAATAGATGAGTGCTTGTTTTGTAAACAGGTGCAAAACATCGAATGAAGTCAGCGCCCCGGAACGGAGCCCGAACCTGAAGTACTGTCACGCGCCAACTTTCGGAGTGAAGGGATCGTACTGAAGATCGGCGAATTCGCCGTGCGAAGGTTCGTCATTCAAGAATGCCCAGTGCAGGGCACAAGCTTCGCAACCGCAATGTCCAATGCAGGGATGAGGACAGGAGCTCTCGCAGGTGCAGGGGACCGTCTCCAGCTTGCCGAGTACATCCGCCGTGAAGTACCCGTCCGGTTCATATCTGACGAGTCCCTCGAAAGTCGGCTGAATCGCGCAAATTCCCATCCGTCACTATCCTTTTTCTGCGTGCGGTGCGGACGTAATCAGCGTGTTTCAATCCTGCGAGAAAGTCGTCCGGCGGCCATCAAATTAAGCGCGTACGCGTCTATGCCGGGTGAAGTCGATGATCCCGCGGTACCGAGCAAGCACAAGCCGAGGTATGAACCGCACCGAGGAGTTCACTTTGCTGTCACGTCGACTGGGGTTATTGGCGCCGTGTGACAGGAGCGAGTGATGATGCGTGCGTTCGCGGCGGCGAGTTCGGCAGGAAGGACAGCATGAGTTGCGCACACGTGATGTTTGAGCGCACGCATCCCCGTTTTGCTACCGTGCGAGCACACTCGCCGGCACATCAATGATCATGCCAGTCGACGATCTATCGCAGCTTGACGAGGCCGAACGCAATGAAGTCGAGCAGCGCAAGCCGCCGCGCGCGGCGGTTCTGCACGAAACGGTAGGCAGAACCGGCGAAGAGGAACTGCGGCGAAGCGCGTCGTCGCTGGCGTGGTCCGGCCTGGCCGCCGGCCTGTCGATGGGGTTCTCGATGGTGGCGGGCGGTGCGTTGCGCGCACATCTGCCCGACTCACCGGTGGGAACATTGGTTTCGTCGATCGGCTACAGCACGGGCTTCGTGATCGTGATCCTCGCGCGCCAGCAGTTGTTCACGGAGAACACGCTCACCGTGGTACTGCCGTTGATGAGCGCGCCCTCCATGGCGAAATTCGGCGCGCTGCTGCGGCTATGGAGCATCGTACTGATCGGAAATCTGATCGGCGTGATCGCCTTCGCCTACGGCGCGGCGCGCCTGCCGCTGTTCGATACGGAGATGCTGCGCGCGTTCGACGCGATGGGAAGGGAGTTGATGGCGTACTCGACGCCGCAGCTGTTCTTCAAGGCCATCCTCGGCGGCTGGATCATCGCGATGATGGTGTGGCTGATGGCGGCGGTAGATGCGGCGCGGCTTTGGATCATCGTTGGACTGACGTGGCTGATCGCGCTCGCCGGGCTGGTGCATGTGATCGGTTCGGCCGCCGAAGTGTTCTTTCTGGTCTTCGACGGCCACGCGGATTGGGGCGCCGCGCTCGGCCATTTTCTTCTGCCGGTGCTGGCCGGGAACATCGTGGGCGGCAGCCTGATCTTCGCCTTGATCAGCCACGCGCAGGTGCGCGGAGAGATCTGAACCTTCACGATCGAGCAGCTCGTTTCGACGCTCTCGATTTTCGGGAAGGGGCTGTTTGGCGTTCTGTTGCGAGCACCGCTACGGGAAGTTGCGCGAATAGTCGTCGGCCATCTATTTCCCGATCCATCGCATACCGCTGGCCGGTCAGCGCATCGACAAAAGCGAGCGGATTTTCCGGCGGAAAGGAAAGCGTGATTCTTCTTGCGATGGATTTCGCCCGGCGTGCCCGCAAGATCGCGGCGACGATGATGCGTGTCTTGCCGGTTGTGCGTTCGAAGGCGATGGCCGAATCCGGGTCCACGCCCTGGACCCGCAACGGGTGGTAATCGCCTTTCTCGAAAAGGGTGGGCTGCGCGGCGCGCAATTGCAGCAATCGGCGCAGCACGTACAGCTTGATCGTGCCGTCGTGCCAGTCGCTGCGCATCTTCCGGATTTCTTCGGCCAGGCGCTGCGGAGTCGATGTATCCAGCGCCGCGATTTTTTTCAGCAGATGTGCGCGCGCGCCGAAATCCACCGGCCGGCGGTTGTCGGGATCGACGAGGCTGAAATCCCACAGTTCGCCGCCCTGGTAGATATCCGGCACACCGGGACAGGTAAGCTTCAACGCCAATTGCACCAGGCTGTTGTGCGCGCCGAGTTCCGCCACGCGCGCTTGCAGTGGCAGGAAGGCATCGAGGAATGCGCGTCCACTTTCAGCATCGAGGATTCGAGTCACGAAACCCTGCGCGGCTTGCTCGTAGCGCGTGTCGGGATCGGCCCACGACGAATGCTGCTTGGCCTCGCGCAGCGCCTTGACCATGTACGACTGGACACGCGCGCGGAAATCCGCAGCGGCCTTGCTGTTCCAGCGGCCGTCCATCAATTCGGCTGGCCACGCGCCGATCAGGGTCTCATAGAGCAGGTATTCGTCGTTGCGATCGGGTGCCGTGCCGGCGATGGCTTGCTTGTGCGGGCGGTTGATCCGAGACCAGCGGCGCACCACGCGCGACCATTCCCAAGGGATCTCGCTCAGGGCGCAAAGCCGCGCGCGCATGTCCTCTCCGCGCTTGGTGTCGTGCGTGGCGGTGGTCAGCATCGTGTGTGGCCAGTGTTCGGCGCGCTGCGCATTCGCCGCGTGGAATGCCGCGACGGAAAGGCCGAAACGGTGCGGATCGCCGCCGACTTCGTTCAACGCGGTCAATCGGTGATAGCGGTAAAGCGCGGTGTCCTCGAAGCCCTTGGCCATCACCGGGCCGGTGAACTGCTGGAATCGCATCGCGAATCGCAGCACGTCTTGTCGCTTGTACGAGCCGGTTTCCACCAGCTCCGTGTTCAATGCACTCGCGACGAAGTCGAACAGATCGGCAGCGGGGGGATGCGAGTGGGCACGCGCCTGCTGGACCGCCTGCGCGATCACGCCGCGATCCTGTGCGCTGGCGCCGCGCGCATCGACATATGTGCGATAGACCGGAAACACGGCGACGATTTCGCGCAATGCGCGCGTCAATCCGTGCAGCGTGCAGTCGCGTGTATGGCGATCCTGTTGCGCAATGCGATGGAGCTGCAGCGCCAGCCGGTGCAGGTCGCCGTTGAAACTCGTGCCGATGACTTGCTTCTTGGCGGCGTACAAGACTTCTTCGAAATCGAGATTGCGACCGATGAAACCTTGGTAGGTGCGCGTCAGCGCCGATTCGCTGCGCGCGTTCACCAGCAGGCCGTTCACCTGATTCAGAAACTCGTAGCCGGTGGTGCCGTCCACCGGCCACCGTGCAGGCAGTTGCTCATGCTGCTCCAGGATTTTTTCGACGACGAGATAGAACCGTCGTGTCGTCAGCCGCCGCACGCGGCGAAGGTATTGCGCCGGATCGAAAAGGCCGTCGATGTGATCGATGCGCAGACCGTCGAGGTTGCCCTCGGCGAGCAGGCGTGCGACGAGCTGGTGTGTTCGTTCGAAGACCTCGCGATCCTCGACGCGGATGGCGGCCAGCGCATTGATGTCGAAGAAACGCCGGTAGTTGAGCTCGTCCGCCGCGGCGCGCCAGTACGCGAGGCGATATGCCTGTTGTTCCAGCAAACGGTGCAGCGAATGGAACGTCTGTGGCTCGCCGGAAACGCCTGCCAATGCCGCGGCGCCGCGCGTCAGCGCCGGATGCAGCGAAGTATTAGAAGCCAGACGCGCTTTCAGCGCATCCGCTTCCTTGCGAACCTGCGCAATGCGTTTTGCGCTCGTACCGGCGTGAATCTTCAGTCGCTCGAAAGCCGCGGCCAGCGGTTCCAGCTTTGCAGCTGCCCGGCTGTCTTCGGCCATCGCGGCGCGCAGCGGGATCGCATAGCTGTGCGGCGCCAGCGGAAAGCGGTGATCGTGATAGCAGATATTGAAAGTGCCGTGCGCCGGATCGAAGCGCACGATCAATTCGCCTGCTTCCAGCGTGGTGCCATATGGCTCGCCGAGAACCGGCAGCAGCAGCTTGTTGCGCAGATCCGGATCGGGCGGCGACCAGTCGATATCGAAATAATCCGCAAAGGGCGATGCGCGGCCCCACTCCAGCACGTCCAACCACCAGGCATTTTCCGCCTGCGCCACGCCCATGTGGTTGGGCACGAAATCGAGGATCTGTTTCAGATCGTGTTTCGACAGCGCCTGGTTCAAGCGCTGCAATCCCGCTTCGCCGCCGAGTTCCGGATTGACGGCGTCGTGATCGATGATGTCGTAGCCGTGCGTGCTGCCCGCGCGCGCTTTCAGCCATGGCGAGGCGTAAAGATGGCTGACGCCGAGCGACGCGAGATAAGAAACGAGTGCCGCTGCATCGGCGAAGGTGAAGTCGCGATTGAATTGCAGCCGGTAAGTGGCGCGCGGAATCATCGTTCGTCGCGGCGCCCGCTGGCATTCAGGTTCTGCGCGATTTGGCGCATCCGGACATCCGCGACCGCTTCTTCGACCGAGCAGGGCATGCGCGCGCGCCAGTTGGGATATTGATCCGTGGTACCGGGCACGTTGACCTGCACGCGTTGACCCAGCACGTCCTCGAATTGCACCATCAGCAGTTTGCACAGTGTGCGTGCGAGATACGTGTACACCGCTTCCACCGGAACTTCGTTCGGCACGTCCGCTTCGACATGCAGGTCCTGCGCGCGCAGTACCTCCATCACCGCGCGTCGCGCGAGTTCGCGGTGCCGGATCTCCTTTTCACGCGTCTGTACGTTCGGCCACAAGCCCAGCCGCTCGCGCAGTTCGATATCCCCGCCGCGCCACCACATCGGCAACGATGGCAGGTCGTGCGTTCTCGCGGCGATCAGTGCGTCTGCGGGATATTCTTCGGGCGGAGGAAACGCGCCGTCGCGCTCTTCGAAATAGAGCAGGCGATAGGAAAGCATGCCGCGCCGGTGCATCGCATCGCGCAAACCATCCGGCACGGTGCCGAGGTCTTCGCCGATCACGAGACAATGATTGCCGCGGCTCTCCTTCGCCAGCACGTCGAACAATGCGGTCCACGGATAACGTACATACGCCCCTTCATCCGGTTGCGCACCGTGCGGAATCCAATAGAACCGCATCAGACCGAGGATGTGATCGATGCGCAACGCACCCACGCGGCGCATGTTGGCGCGCAGCAGTTCGGCGTACGGCGCGCAGCCGCTTGCGGCCAGTGCGATCGGATCGAGCGGCGGCAAGCCCCAATCCTGTCCGGACAGATTGAGCGCATCGGGCGGCGCGCCGATAGTCGCGCCCCGCACGAAGTCACCCTGTGCGCTCCACACTTCCGCTGCCGCCGGATCGGCGCCGACGGCGAGATCGGCATACAAACCGATGCTCATGCCGCACTCGCGTGCGGTCGCGTTCGCGGCATCGAGTTGCAACGCGGCCTGCCATTGCAGGTATTCGTGGAATTCGACCGCGTCGAGATGCGTCGCGGCGAATTCCTCGACCGCAGCGGAATCGGGATCG
The DNA here is from genome assembly GCA_035253005.1 of Rhodanobacteraceae bacterium. GTDB lineage: Bacteria > Pseudomonadota > Gammaproteobacteria > Xanthomonadales > Rhodanobacteraceae > 66-474. The sequence continues at coordinate 2,060 of DATFCO010000130.1, read as the reverse complement.
GTCAACGGTCGCGGCCAGCGCCGCCAATCGCTCTCCACTTGTGTTTCGGCGAGTGCGTGGAAGATCGCGAAACGCCGCAGCGCGTTTCCTTGTTCCCGCTGGAATACCCGGAACGCCTCATCGCGATCATCCGCTTTCGCCAGACACTGCTCACGGAATCGGCGGTACGACATGATCAGCACCGGCCACTTCAATGCGGCGACGGTCTTGTAATCGACCCATTGCGATTCGCGCGCCGCCGCGAGCTTCGCCTGGAAATCCGCAGCGGAGATGTATTGGTGTGCGGCGGTGCAGTGCCGGAAATCCTCGATCGCTTCGACATCGAGATACAGCGGATTGATGAAGCGCCGGCTGCTGGGCGAATAAGGGCTGGCGTGTTCCGGGCGGGCGGGAAACAACGCGTGCAGCGGATTGATGCCGACCGCCGCAGCGCCCAGCGTCGCGGCTCCGCGAACCAGCGCGCGCAGATCGCTAAAATCGCCGATGCCCCACTGCCGCGCCGAACGCAGCCCGTACAACTGCACGGAAATACCCCAGCGCCTGCCATCGCCTTGCAGCGCGGACGGACGCCATGCGTGTTCGATCGGCGGTTCCACGGATGGTTCGCCGCTCGTTTGCGCTTGCAGCTTCGCCAGCGAGGCGCGGATTTCGCGCTCGCTGGCGCAGGCCAAGCCCACCGCGTGCAGCAGCGCGCGTTGCGTTTTTTCCGAAGCGATGTGGCGGTGATTCCAACTGTCGCGGTATTCCAGCTCGATGCCGGCGCGAAGGGCGAGTTCGCGGAGCAGCGCCGCGCTCATCCGCAACTCCACGCCACGCACCACGCCGGCAACGTCGTGATGCGTTCCGCTGTCGGGAAATCCTGGGATGCGAACAGCCGGCGGCCCGGGAGCGTCCAATCGAGACCGCCGATGGATTTCGCCGCGAGATGGGCGACCAGATGCAGACGTGTTCCTTCCGCGAGCATCCATTCGACCCGGAAGGCGCGCCCGTCGGCCAGTTCGTAACGGCCGGCGTGCAAGTCTTCGCTCAAGCGCGGCACGATCTCGCGATGGCGGATTTCGAGCAATTGGCGGATCAGTTCCATACGGCGCAAAAGATCCAGTTCCGCTTTGGACCAATCCAGCGTCGACACCGCGAACGTGGTTTCCGCGTTGGGATCGGGAATGCGCTCGCGCGCCGAAGGATCGGCGAAGGCGGCGAACTTGCCGAATTCGCGCCGGCGGCCTTCTCGCACCGCATCGGCCAGCTCGCCTCGGTAATCGCAGAAGAACAGGAACGGCTGAGTGGAACCCCATTCCTGGCCCATGAACAGCAGCGGGATCGAAGGCGCGAGCAGCAGGATCGCGTGCAGCGCTTCCGCCGCGTGCACATCGGCCAGTGCGGAAAGGCGTTCGCCGAAAGCGCGGTTGCCGATCTGGTCGTGGTTCTGCAGGAAATCCATGAACGCCAGCGGCGGCAATTGCGTGCTCCGCTGGCCGCGCGCGCGGTCCCGATAAACCGACTGTTCGCCCTGATAGACGAAGCCTTCCGCCAATGCGCGCGCCAAGGCCGCCGCGGGCGCCGGCGCGTAATCCATGTAGTAGCCGCCGCTCTCTCCGGTGGCGAGCACGTGCGCGGCATGATGAAAATCGTCGTTCCATTGCGCGCTGTAGAAGCGTGGCGCACCGGCCTCGCGTTGCAGCAGATGCGCGTCGTTGTTGTCGTTTTCCAGCACCAGATGGATGTGCCGGTCGGGAAGGCGTGCGCGCACCGTCTGTGCGATTTCTTCCAGGATGTGCGTTTCGCTGTCGTCGCGGATCTGATCCACCGCATCGAAACGCAAGCCATCGAAGCGATATTCCTCCAGCCAGTACAGCGCGTTGTGGATGAAGAATTCCCGCACGGGCGGCTGCGCGAAATCGATCGCAGCGCCCCACGGCGTGCGGTGTCGCTCGGTGAAAAACTGCGGCGCATATAGGTTCAGATAGTTCCCGCTGGGACCGAAGTGGTTGTAGACCACGTCCAGGAACATCATCAATCCGCGTTCGTGCGCGGCATCGATCAGCCGTTTCAGTGCTTCG
>DATFCO010000129.1:0-21656 GCA_035253005.1 Rhodanobacteraceae bacterium | reverse complement strand
AGATCGCTCTTCATGCCCGGTTGATGGCCGAGGAACACCATCCGTCCGGCAATCGCGTCACGCGAGATCGCTTGGCCGTCGAAGCGGATTTCGCCGTTACTCGGCGGCAGCATGCCCGCCAGCACACGCAACAGAGTGGTCTTGCCCGAACCGTTGTCGCCTTCGACCAGCAGGGTTTCGCCGCGATCCAGCGCGAAATCCAGCGGGCCGAACACCGGCTCGTCGTTGCGCGCGAAGGCGAGGGCGCGCACGTACAGGAGAGGAGCGGGATTGGATGGTGGCTCGGACATGGCGCTTGGCAAGTCGAACCGCGCATTGTCCCATGCGTGCGCCGGCCTGCAAGCTTCAATCCAGTTCGCGCAGTTCTGCGGTACCGTAACCGCTGCCGCGCACGATGGCCGCTTGTTCGAAGCGCCGTGCCAGCGCATCCAGCGCGTCGAAATCCAGACCGGCGACGAACAGGCTGGGTTCGCGCCAGTCGTCGCCGACTCCGATCCCGACGTGATACCGCGCATTCGATTCCTGCAGCGCTTCGCGCAATTCGCGCTGGCGTGCGCGATTGAACGTGGGCGATGCTTTCTGCGCATGCGGGTTCCACGCGGTGATGAAACCCCAAGGATCGTTTTCGTCGTGGAGAAAATCGCGCAATGCGTCCGGCAGAGGCGTGCCGATGCGGATCGCGGCGTAACCGCCGCGCGGCAGGCGCACACGGTATTCGGTTTCCAGCCAGACGCGCCGCAGCGATTCGTTTGTCGGCATCGCTCAGTTCGGCAGCGGCAGCGGCGGCAACTGGACGCGCGCTCGCGTCGCGGCGGCATCCAGATCGATGTCCGCGACTTTTGCGTGCTTCGCCAGCAGCGAGTTCAGCAGCGCATCCTGCTCGCGCCCGCGTTGCAGACAATACGAATAGGGCAGATGGGTGAAGCTGACCATGCGATAACGCGACATGAAGTGTTCCGGCGCGCGCTCGGTCAATGCCGCGGTGAGTTCGCGTTTGGCGAGGTAGTGCGGATCGGCCACGCCGTCGCGCATCTCGATGTAATTCTCCAGCGCCATCGTGGCGATCGCATCCGCGTTGGGCTTGCGCACACGCTGGAAATGCGCGAACACGCCTGCCGGATCGTCTGGCTCTGCTTGCATCAGCTTCGCCAGTTCCGCGGCATCCTCGAAACCCGCGTTCATGCCTTGGCCGTGGAACGGCACGATCGCATGCGCGGCATCGCCCAGCAGCAGCGCTCGGCCATCCAGATGCCAGCGATCGAGATAGAGCGTCGCCAGTTGTCCGACCGGATGCGCATCCCAGTCCTCGTCGAACGTCGGCATCAGTGCCAGTGCGTCCGGAAATTCCTGCTCGAAGAATGCACGCGCGGTTTTTGCATCCGGCAACGTCGCAAAACTCGGATGCGGCCCGTCGTTCGGCAGGAACAGCGTGACGGTGAAACTGCCTTGTGCGTTCGGCAACGCGATGCACATGTAATGGCCGCGCGGCCAGATGTGCAACGCATTCGGCTCGATAGCGAACCGCGTGCTGCCGGAAGCCGGTGGAATCTCCAGCTCCTTATAGCCATGTCCCAGCGGTTCGACGCGCTCGTCGAGATCGCTGGCGCGGCCCATCGCGGCGCGCGAGGCCGAGCCCGCGCCGTCGGCGCCGATCAGGACGTTGGTGCGGTGTTCGTGTGCGTCGACTCGATCGTGGCCTATCGCGAATACATTAGTGTCCTGCGCGGACTGGCCGAAAAAAACATCGAGTAGCGGCGCATCGAAATGCAGCGCCGCACCCGCGCGCTCCGCCGCATCCATTAGCAGCATGTTGAGTTCGCCGCGCGACACCGACCAGATCACCTCGCGATCGTTGATGCCGTAGGGCTGCAAATTGATCGGCCCTTGCAGCGGATGCACCATCCGTCCGCGCATCATCACGGCTTGTTGCAGCACGGCCTCGGCAAGACCGGCCTGCCGCAGTGCGTTCAAGCCGCGCTCGGCGAGCGCCAGATTGATCGAACGTCCGCCGAGGAATCCGTGCACGCGCGGATCGGGCCGTCGTTCGAAAACTTCGACCTCGAAGCCGCGCTGCGCCAGCAGCGTGGCCAGCAGCGAGCCGACCAGGCCGGCGCCGATGATCGTGACGGGTCGATGTTGCATGCAAGCGGCCGATGTGGAAAGTGCCACTGTCGGCAAATGCGCGCGGATTTGCAAATCCCGCGGCCGGCAATCAATGCGACGGCCCGGCCTTCGCCACCAACGGCCTCGCATCCAGCCACGCCTTGAGTGCGGCGATTTCCTGATCGTCGAAGGCCGAGAAGCGCGCACGCGCGATCCTGCTCATGAAGCCGGTATCACGGTGTCCCTTGGCCCAGCCGTGGTGCATCAGTTCCGTGAACTCGGGCAGCGTGTAGGCTTTGGCAACGACCAGGTCGGGCGTTCCATCGTCGGGATGGCCTTCCTGATGGATGCCGTGGCATTCGGTGCAAGCCACCGTCGCGATGTAGCGGCCCTGCTGTGCCGATGTGTCGCGCGGCGCATCACCGAGCCGCGCCGCGTGGTGGTCGATCGAATTGGTGATCAGGTCGTAGCGCCCGCTCAGCAGCCACCACCGCGCGAGTGGACCGTTAGTGGTGGGCGGCACCTCGCGCTTCACCTCGGGTACCGAACGCACGTAGGCGATCACGTCGGCGATGGTCTGATCGTCGAGATGGTAGAAGCCGTCGCTGGGCATCAACCACGCGCCGTGACCGTCGCGCTTGATGCCGTAGCGGATCATGCGCACCAGTTCGGCATTGCTGTAGACCTTGCGTTTCTGCGTCAGATTGGGCGCGGACAGCCGTCCCACGATCCAGGATTCGTCTTCCAGCACTGCTCCGCCGAGATCCTTGTCGTGACAATTCGTGCAACCCAGGATCGTGGCCCAGTGCTTGCCGTTCGCGACGTTGGCCACGAGCCGCGGCGGCGCAGTCAGCGGCACGTCGGTATAGCGCTTGTCGAGCCGGATTTCCGAAACGATCCAGCCGGCGGCGATCGCCAGCACGCCGAGCACCAGCAGGCCGGCGAATATGTGCAACAGACGACGCAGCAGCTTTCGCATAGCGCGTACCCCAGTGGGCAGGCGCAGCATACGCCGAATTTTCGCGAGCGGCGGATCAGATTCCGGCAGCCCAGGCACGCACCGCTTCCGCCAGCGCGAAGCAATCCTCGAAGCGGTTGTAAAGCGGCGTGGGCGAGAGCCGCATCACGTCGGGCTCCCGCCAGTCGCCGAGCACGCCCTGCGTGACGAGATATTCGAACAGCGAGCGTCCCGCATCGCGTCCATGCCGCACGCGCACCGACAATTGTGCACCGCGCCGCTTCGGATCGGAAGGCGTAAGGATTTCCAGTGCGTCGTCCAATTGCGTGCGGATCAGCCATTCCAGATAGCCGGTGAGCCGTTGCGATTTCTCGCACAGGCGTTGCATTCCCGCGCGCTGGAAAATCTCCAGCGACACGCGCAGCGGCGCCAGCGCGAAGATCGGCGGGTTGGACAGCTGCCAGCCGTCCGCGCCGGGCGTGGGATCGAATTCCGGGCGCATCTGGAAGCGCGTGTCTTCGCGATGTCCCCACCAACCGGCGAAGCGCGGCAGGTTCTCGCGCGCGTGCCGTTCGTGCACGAAACAGCCGGCCACCGCGCCGGGGCCGGAGTTGAGATATTTGTAACTGCACCACGCGGCGAAGTCGCAACCGCTGTCGTGCAGATTCGTAATGACGTTGCCCGCCGCGTGTGCGAGATCGAATCCGATCGTGCAGCCCTGCGCCTGCGCGAGCCGCGTGATCGCGGCGAGATCGAAAGCCTGCCCGGTCAGATATTGCACGCCCGGCCACAACACCAGTGCGATGCGCGAACCGTGTTGATGCAATGCGCGTTCGATCGCGGCTATCGAGATCGTGCCGCCGGGTTCATCGCCATCCAGCTCGATCAGCGCTTCATCCGGATCGTAACTGTGAAATGCGATCTGCGACGCCACCGCGTGGCGATCGGACGGAAACGCGTTGCGCTCGATCAAGATCGCGTGGCGCTCGCGGGTGGGCCGGTAGAAACTCACCATCATCAGGTGCAGATTCACGGTGAGCGTATTCATCGCCACCACTTCGGAAGGCTGCGCACCCACCAGTTGCGCGAGCGAGTCGCGCACTTCCGAGTGGTAGGGCAGCCACGGGTGGCGGCCGTGTTCGTGGCCTTCGACGCCCAGCCGCGCCCAGTCATCCAGTTCGTCCAGCAGTGCCTGCCGTGTGACGCGCGGTTGCAGCCCCAGCGAATTGCCGCACAGATACACCTGCTCGCCGCCGCCGTGCGGCGGGATCAGAAACTCATCGCGGAATTCACGCAGCGGATCGGCTGCGTCCTGCGCGCGTGCCCACTCGCGATCGAAACGGTAACCGCTCATTGAGCGATGACGTCCTTGGCCACGGCCTCGCATCCCGCATCGAAAGTGGAAATCCAGGCTGCCGGCGCGACAGCCGGCCGCACGCAGCGCACCTGGATGCCGAGGCCATCGCGATAGGCGTAGTACTCCACGTAGTCATTTTTCTGCTTGTTCTCGAGCGCGCTGTAACGGCGCTTGGGAACATTGCCGGCCGTGCCGCCGGTATAGCCCGGCAGACGGCGCGCCTTGGCGACCTGGTCGTCCAGGAATTGCTGATAAGCCTGCGCATCAGCTACGTGCTGCGTGGTGACCGTGATGCGCGCCAGCGCGTTGGCCGCGCCGCCGCCCGGTACCTGCAAGGCCAGGAATTGCGGATCGCCGTCATGCTTTTCCATCAACGGCGTCCACGCATCCGGCGCGGAAAATTTCACCACGCCGCCGTCCAGCGCGTAGTCGGCCGCGTGTGCGACGATCGGCGAAAGGCACAGCACGCAAAACGCATATCTGAATTTCATATCGACTCCGCAGACAGCCGTTCGTGGTTGGATAGCTCAGCACGAACGACCGATGAAAAACTACGACGCTTCCCCGAATCTCGAAAGCGGCAGCCCCAGCCATTCCAGCGCAGCGCCGTGGAATAGCCGCGCACGGTCTTTCTCGTCGAGTCCCAGTGCCTCGATGCCGCTGCCCGGCTCCTGCTCGCCCAGAGGGAACGGGTAATCCGTTCCTAGCATTACGCGGTCGTGGCCGACCACGTCCAGCAGATAACGCAACGCCTGTGGGTCGTGCACGCAGGAATCGAAGAATAGTCGAGAAAAATATTCGCGCGGGTTGCGTGCGTTGTCCGTCGCGACGAGATCGGGCCGCATGCGGAAACCGTGTTCGATGCGGCCAATGGTGAAGGGGAAACTGCCGCCGCCGTGCGCGAAGGCGACGCGCAAAGATGGCAATCTTTCCAGCACGCCGCCGAAGATCAGCGAGCACGCCGCGCGCGATTGTTCGGCCGGCATGCCGACCAGCCAGGGCAGCCAGTATTTCGGCATCGTGTCCGTGCCCATCATGTCCCAGGGATGCACCAGGAGCGCCGCGCCCAGATCGGCCGCGGCTTCGAAGAACGGAAACAGTTCGCTCGCATCCAAATTCCACTTGTTGCAGTGCGAACCGATCTGCACACCTTGCAAACCGAGCTGCTCGACGCAGCGTTCCATCTCCTCGATCGCCAGACGCGGCGATTGCAGCGGCACCGTGCCGATGCCGGCGTAGTGCTGCGGGTAATCGCGGCAGATTTCGGCGGTGTGTTCGTTCAACGCGCGGTGCAGCTCCAGCGCCTGATTGGGTTTGGCCCAGTACGAAAACAGCACCGGCACGGTGGAAATCACCTGCACGTCCACGCCATGTTGCTTGTATTCCTCGATCCGGAATTCGGCATCGAATGCGTTCTTCCAGACCTCGCGGAAGAACTTGCCGTCCTTGTAGATGCGGTGGTGTCCCCCCGAGCGCACCATCACCGGAAAGCGGTCGTCACCATACTTGCGCGCGAGATCCGGCCACTGCGGCGGCAGGATATGCGCGTGGGTGTCGATCTTGAGCATGAGGCAAGTATAAGGTTCGTGCGACACCTTGCAGGAACGGCGCCGGTTGCACGGCGCGGCAAGCCGTCGGAAACTCGCGGGCGAGGCCGGCAGATCGGCGGAGCGGGGACGGATCGTAGCCGTGTCGCGATCGTTCTTTGCGGAACTGAAGCGCCGCAACGTGCTGCGCGCGGCGGTGCTGTACGTGGGCGCGGTGTGGGCGCTGGCGCAGGGCATCGCGCAACTGGGCCCGCCTTTCGGCGCACCCGAGTGGATCACCCGCGCCTTCGTAATCGCGGCTGCGGTGGGCTTTCCGTTCTGGATCTTGCTGGCATGGATCTACCAGTTCACTCCGCACGGATTGCAACGCGAAAGCGAAGCCGAACCCGGCGAATCCGCCGCGCGCCTGACCGGACGCCGGCTGGATTTCGCGATCATCGCGGTATTGATCGTCGCGGTAATCCTGCTGCTCGGCAATCAATTCCTCTGGCACAAAGGCTCGATGCAGTCGGTTTCCGCAGTGTCTGCGGTGGCGATGAGGATTCCGCAGAAGTCGGTCGCTGTGCTGCCGTTCGACGACCAGAGCGGTGTGAAGGATCAGCAGTACTTTTCGGACGGCTTGTCCGAGGACATGATCACCGCGCTGTCGCAATTCGCGGGGCTGAAAGTGATCAGCCGCAATTCCGCTTTCCAGTTCCGCCACAGCCGCGAGAGCAGCACGGCTATCGGCCGCAAACTCGGCGTAGCGCATCTGCTGGAAGGCAGCGTGCAGCGCGCCGCCGATAAGGTGCGCATCACCGCGACTCTTGTGAACGCGGCCGACGGCAGCATCGTGTGGTCGCAGCGTTACGATGCGGCGTACCGCGATCTCTTCGCGTTGCAGGACGAAATCACCAATGCCGTGGCCGATGCGTTGAAAGCCCGGTTGCTGAGCGCGCCCGGCATGGTGGTGCAGAGCGACCGTCCGCCCAGCGGCAATCTCGCCGCGTACGCGGCGTACAAGCATGGACGTGCCTACGGCATGCTCGGCAACGAAGCCGACATCCGCCGTTCGATCGATGCCTTCGACGAGGCGACCCGGCTCGATCCGCGTTACGCGGCGGCGTACGCGCGATTGTCTTTGGCGTGGAATGCGCTGGCCGCGCAGACGCTGGGCGGAGCACAGGCATCGCAGGCGAACGCGCGGGCGCGCGCCGCGGTCAACACCGCGTTGAAGCTGGATCCGGATTCATCGCTGGCACATCGATCACTCGCGTACCTGCTCCTCAACGTGGACATGGATTGGCGCGCCGCCGAGGCCGAGGCCCGGCACGCGTTGCAACTCGCGCCGAACGACTCGGTGACGCAATTCGACTATGGCGTTGCGCTGGCGCCGCTGGGACAGGTGGAACGCGCGGCGGCGCTGACCCGGCAATCCCTGGTCACCGATCCGCGCGACGACGATTCGTATTACTGGCTGGCGTTCTATCTCACCGGGCTGGGGCGGCTGGACGAGGCGCGGCAGGCGATCGAAACCGCCATCGCACTGCAACCCGGCTCCGATGGTTATCACGCGCAACTTGCGATCATCGAAGTCCTGCGCGGGGATGCGAAGGCCGCGCTGGCCGCGGCGCGACGGGATTCGCCCGGATTGTGGTACGACACCGCGGTTGCGGTGGCGTCGCAGATCGGCTCCGATCGCGCGGCGGCGGATGCGTCGTTCAAGAAACTGGTCGCCACGCATGCAGACGACGGCGCTTACCAGATCGCGCAGGTCCACGCGCTGCGTGGCGATGCTGACGGGATGTTCCAGTGGCTGGAGCGTGCGCGCAGCAACCGCGATCCGGGCATCGGCTATCTGCTCTCGGATCCCTTCATCCTGCGTTATCAGCGCGATTCGCGCTTCATCGCGTTCTGCGAAAAGGTCGGATTGCCTACCACCACGGATGCAGTGGCAATGAGATGACGCTCGCTTTATCCGCTGTCGGGCTGGTCCAGCGCGTGCAACAGACTGTCGATGGAATCCACGATGCGGTCGCTGGCGTCGAGCAGTGCGGCGGTGAGGGCGGGCGAAGTCTGGCTGTGCTGTGCACGCAAGGTGGACGCCAGCGCGCGCTGCAGGTCGCGCAGATGGAATTCGCCCTTCGGCACGCGGCCCTCGCGCAGCGTGTGCGCGGCTTCGGTCAAGGCTTCGGCGCAGCGGTCGGAAAAAGGCGGCAGCTCATCCGGCAACGTCTGATCGGCCGCGTCCGCGCGCGCGGCTTCCAGCGCCATCGCCGCGCGCATGAAGCGGTTGGCGTGAGCGATCAACGCTTCCGCGGACGGTAGGCGTTCCCTGCCGCGCGGTTCGTGGCGCAGCCGTTCCAGCGAAGCCTGCGCATTGCTGCGCGCGGCGCGAGCGGCGATGCGCGCTTCGAATCGCGCGCGCGGATCGCCGCGCAACACCGCGACGAAGTAGTCGCGGTACGCGTCCAGCATATTCGCCAGCGCTTCGCGTTCGCGCCCGCGCTCCCAGGTCGGCCACAACAGGTACGCGGCCAGCGCCAATGCGCTGCCGAGGACGGTGTCGGTCGCGCGCGCGGCCATCGAGGCTTCCGGCGCCACGCCATAGAACGAAAGCAGGATCACCACCAGGCCGGTGAGACACGCGACCGCCACGCCGTAATGCACGGTGGCGAGTTCGCGATAAGCGAAACACAACACGGTGAAGAGAGCGAGCGCTTCCCAGAATTCGTCGAAACCGAAGTGCAACAAGCCGGTGGTCAACAGCAGGCCGCTCAAGGTACCGATTACGCGCAGCAGACCGAAGCGCCAGGTCGCGCCGAAATCCGCGCGCAGCACGATCGCCACGGTCATCGGCATCCAGTAGCCGCGCGACAGCGGCAGTGTGTGCGAAAGTGCCAGCGCCACGGCGAGGCACACACCGCAACGCACCGCGTGCCGAAAGGCGACCGAATGGAAATTGAGATTCGCGCGCAACGTCGCCATCGGGTTGGCCGGACGCAATGCACGCGGCAGACGAAATTCCGCGCGCTGCGCGGAAACTTCGCCGCGGCTGCCTGCGACCTCCGCGTTGCGCGCGGCGGCGCGCAACTGGCCCCCCAGCGCTGCGGCCCGTGCATTGGCGATTTGTGCAATCCAGTTCTGCGCACCGTCGGGATCACGCCATTCCTCCAGCAGTTCCGTGGCGGCGGCGTAGTGCGACAATGCATCGGCGGCTTGCGGCGGTGCGGCCTGTTCCAGCGCGAAGGCGAGCGCATCCAGCACGCCCGCGGCGGATTGCCGGATCGCCTGCACAGCATCGCATAGCGTGGGTGAGCCGCATCCGGATTGCAGATCGGCCAGCGCCAGCAATTCGATGCGCATGCGTTCGCCCAATTGCGCCAGCACCTGGAAGGCTTCCATTGCACGGCCGCGCGCACGTCCGCTGCCATAAAGCAGCGCCTGCAGATCGTTGAGCGAAGGCGGCAGCGAGACTTCGTCTCCGGGTGCCACTTCGCGGTGCGCCAATGCGGAAAGCTGACGCAAGGCGTTCGCCACCGCCATGCGCTCCGGGCGATATCGCTGCAACGGCCACGCCGCGATGGCGAACAGCGTTTGCAGCAGGCCGCCGGCGAAGATCAACACCGCCGCCTGCCAGGCCTGCGCGCCGGCACGTGGCTCCGCGCCCATCACCACCAGCAGGATCATGCTGATCAAACCGGCGCGCGTCGCGTGTGGGCCGAGCGCCACCAGCAGCGCGGCGGCGAAGCCCCACAACGCGGCGACGATCAACAACACGTTCGGCCATTCGCCCAGCACCGAACCTGCGAATGCCGCCACCGCGGCCGACAACGCGGTCAACAGCAGCCGCCGCATGCGCAACCGGTACGGTCCCGGCTGATCGGCGAACATCGTATTGAGTGCGCCGGCGGAAACACCCAGGCCCGCGGCGAGATGATCGGTCGCGGCGCCGACAACCAACGGCAGCACGATCGCGGCGGTATTACGCAGCGCCACGCGCCACGGCACGTCCGGCCGCTGCATCTGCAGCAGCGTGTGTATCAGCGGGGATTCGCGCAGCCGTGCGGCGAGGCTCATGCGCGCATTGTGCCTTCGATCGCGAACAAGGCGAGCAAGCGGCGTTTGCGGCACATGGATGTGCCGCCGCGGAAGACGTGAAACGTCTGCCTGCAAGCCGCGGGCAGGATGCCCGGTCTTGCAGATTATTTACGCTCAGGTGGCATGTCGACGTGGCCGCAACGCTTGCAGGTGCGCGCGTCGAGCGAGCGGTAGTAGCGTTCGAACACCGGCGGGAAATCCTTTTCGATGCTGTCGAGTACGAAGAATTCTTCGTAGAGCTTTTGATTGCAGTTTTCGCAGAACCACAGCAGGCCGTCTTTTTCGTGCGGCAGACGCTTGCGCTCGATCACCAGCCCGATCGAGTTCGCCATGCGCTGTGGCGAATGCGGCGTGCGCGGCGGCAGGTAGAAGATTTCGCCGGCGCGGATCGGGATGTCGCGCCGCTCGCCATCGTCCTGCACGCGCAACACCATCTCGCCTTCGAGCTGGTAAAAGAATTCCGGGCCCTCGTCCCAGTGGTAATCGCTGCGCGAATTGGGACCGCCTACGATCATCACGATGAAATCGCCATCGACGATGCATTTGTTGCCGACCGGCGGCTTCAGCAGATGCCGGTGCTCTTCGATCCAGCGTTGCAGGTCGATGGGCGGAGTCAGCGAAGACATCGGAATTTCCGTTGCAATGATCGCGCTACCTTAGCGCCACGATCGGCACAAAAAAAGCCGCCCGGCGCACCGGGCGGCCTCGCGATGACGGTGGCGCCATGAAGCGTCTTACGGCATCAGCACCTTGTCGATCACGAAAATCACGCCGTTGGACTGCATGACATCGGGAATGGTGATGTGCGCGACATCGCCCTTGTCGTCCTTGACTTCCCAGCCGCCCATGTCGTCCTTGCCGACCTTGATCGAGTCGCCTTCGACGGTTTTCAGGCTGACCCAGCCGCCGTTTTTCGCCGCTTCCGAGGCGAGCCACGCGCTGGTGTAGCGGCCCGGCACTACGTGATAGGTGAGAATCTTCACCAGTTGCGCCTTGTTTTCCGGCTTCAGCAGGTTGTCCACCGTGCCGGGCGGAAGTGCGGCGAACGCCTCGTTGGTCGGTGCGAAAACGGTGAAGGGGCCTGTTCCTTCCAGCGTGTCCACCAAGCCCGCGGCCTTCACCGCCGCGACCAGGGTGGTGTGGTCTTTCGAATGCATCGCGTTCTGGATGATGTTCTTCGATGGATACATCGGCGCGCCGCCAACCATGACGGTGCGACCGCTGCCGCCCATCTGGGCCAGGGCGGCGGGCGCGGCGACACAGGCGAGCGCCATCGACAGACCGATGGCCAGCGCGCGCGCGGAATACTTCGAATTCATTGTCCGATCTCCTCATTGTCCGCTTCGCAAGTTGGAAGCGAAGGGAGATACGGACGGCAAGCGCAAAAGGATGCAGCGCTGCCGCCGCATGTCCAGATCAAATGCCGTTGAGCGTTCCCTTGCCGATCACGGGCCCGGTGGGTTGCCCGGTGGGCGAACCGCCCGGAGGCTCGATGGAAACCGCGAGCAACGTCTGCGCGTTGATCCGCGCGAGCAGATCGCGCCGCACACCCAGGCTGGTGGCCCTGTCCGGCCTGAACACGCCGAGCGCGATGGGCTTGCCGCTGGATGGAATCAGCCACAACTCCGGCATCCGGCCGGCGGGAATCGCGCCCGGCGCAGCCGGCACCAGCACGATGCGGGCGCGTGATGCATCCAGGGTCGCGGTCCAGCCCGGCAAGCCGTTGTCCTGTTCGATGCGCGCGGTCGCGTAGGCGAGCTGCTGTGCGGCGGGCGGTGCCGATGGCGTGCGCGGAACGACGAGCAGCAGCACGATGCATGCCGCGGCGACCGCACCGGCGCCCAGCGCCAACCAGCGCCAGAACGTCACGCTTTGCCACACCGATACTCGGCGCGGTTCGATCGCGGTGCGCGATTCGGGCGCCGCAAGACCCAGCGCCGCGCGCAACCTCGTCCACGCCTGATCGGGCGGCGTGACCGGCGCGACATCTTCCGCCAACGGAAGCAGATATTTCTGCCAGCGCGCGACTTCCGCCGCCGCGTGCGGATCGCGCTCGATCTCGCGCTCGACCGCCGCACGCGCATCAGCGTCCAGCACGCCGAGTACGTACTCGGCATAGCGCAGGTCTTCGCGGTCCTCGTCGTCGCGTGGCGTGTTCATCGTTCCAGACAACTGCGCAAACGGATCAGGCTGCGGCGGATCCAGCTTTTCATCGTGGCCAGCGGAATGCCGCTGCGTTCCGCCAGTTCGTTATACGTAACGCCGGTGAAAAAAGCTGCGCGCACGGCCGATTTCTGTTTCGGCTCCAGTTCGTCCAGGCAATGCTCCAGCCGGCGTCGCTGCTCGCTGCTTTCGGCGTTTGCCACGGGCGAGGGTTGCTGCTCGTCGATTAATCCGCGCGCGACGTCGTCATCCAGCGGCGCCTCGCGGTGGCGGCGCAGGCGATCGATCGCGCGATTGCGCGCCAGGGTGATCAGCCAGGTCATCGCGGAGGCGCGCGTGGCGTCGTAATCCCGTGCGCGCCGCCATACCGATGTATAGATGTCTTGCAACACGTCCTCGGCTTCGCCGCGGTCGCGGAGCATCGTCAGGCAGATGCCGAACAACTTGGCGGAAGTGCGCCGATAGAGCCGCGCGAAAGCATCGCGCTCGCCGCTTGCGATCGCGCGCAGGAGATCGGAGAGTTCCTCGGCGTCGCCGCCCGGCGCGGTGATCATGCTGCAAGCATTGCAGGCAGGATGTTGCGCTGCAAGCGCGCTCAGACTTCGAGCGACGCCAGATCGCCTTTTTCCTCCAGCCACACGCGCCGGTCGGCGGCGCGTTTCTTGGCGAGCAGCATGTCCATCAATTGCGTGGTCGCGGTGTCGTTGTCGGCCGTGAGTTGCACGAGGCGCCGCGTGTCGGGATGGATCGTCGATTCGCGCAATTGCGCGGGATTCATTTCACCGAGACCCTTGAAGCGAGTCACGCTGACCGCGCCTTTGATCTTCTCGCGCTCGGTGCGCGCCAGCAGCGCATCGCGCTCGCCCTCGTCGAGGCAATAGAAAACCTGCTTGCCGACATCAACCCGGAACAGCGGCGGCATCGCCACGAACACGTGTCCGTCGCGCACCAGCGCCGGGAAATGGCGCAGGAACAGTGCGGACAGCAATGTCGCGATGTGCAGGCCGTCGGAATCCGCATCGGCCAGGATGATTACCTTGCCGTAGCGCAGCCCAGACAAATCGTCCTTGCCGGGATCGCAGCCGATCGCGATGGCGAGGTTGTGCACTTCTTCCGACGCCAGCACGGAGCCGGATTCCACTTCCCAGGTGTTCAATATCTTCCCCCGCAGCGGCAGGATCGCCTGGAAATCCTTGTCGCGCGCCTGCTTGGCCGAGCCGCCGGCCGAATCGCCTTCCACCAGAAACAGCTCAGTGCGCTCGGGATCGCTCGATGCGCAATCGGCCAGCTTGCCCGGCAGCGCCGGGCCTTGCGTGATCTTCTTGCGCACCACTTGCTTGGCGGCTTTCAAACGCGCGGAGGCGCGTTCGATCGCGAGGTGCGCGATCGCTTCGCCTGCGGCGACGTGCTGGTTCAACCAGAGCGAAAACGCATCGTGCAGCGCGTTCTCGACAATGCTCGCCGCTTCGCGCGATGACAGCCGTTCTTTCGTTTGGCCTGCGAATTGCGGATCTCGCATGCGCACGCTCAATACGAACGCCAGCCGATCCCACACGTCCTCCGGCGCCAGCTTCACGCCGCGCGGCAGGAGATTTCGCAATTCGCAGAATTCGCGCAGCGCGTTGGTCAGGCCGGAGCGCAATCCGTTGACGTGCGTGCCGCCCTGCACGGTGGGAATCAGATTGACGTAGCTCTCCTGCACCAGTTCGCCTTCCGGCAACCACGCCAGCGCCGCATCGATGCCGCCGCCGCCCTCGCGTTGCAGGTGCTGCACGAACAGTTCTTCCGGCAGGCAGGGCGCGCCCTGCAATTCGGATTTCAGATACGCGGCCAAGCCGTCTTCGTAATGCCACTCATCGCGCTCGCCGCTGGCCTCGTCGAACAGCCGCACCGTCAAGCCTGCGCACAGCACGGCCTTGGCGCGCAGCAGGTGTTTCAATTTCGGCAGCGAAATTTTCGGCGAGTCGAAATATTTCGGGTCGGGCAGGAAACGCAGCGTGGTGCCGGTCGCGCGCCTGGGCACTTCGCGCAGCGTTTCCAGTTTGCCCAGCGGTTCGCCGTGCGCGAAACGCATGCGGTATTCGTGGCCGCCGCGTCGGATGGTCACCTCGAGGTGCGAAGACAGCGCATTCACCACGGATACGCCCACGCCGTGCAGCCCGCCGGCGAAGCTGTAATTGCGTTCGTTGAATTTGCCGCCCGCGTGCAGGCGCGTGAGGATCAGCTCCACGCCAGTGACGCCTTCTTCGGGATGGATATCCACCGGCATGCCGCGGCCGTCGTCGGTCACTTCAACCGAGCCGTCCGCGTGCACGATCACCTCGACCGCCGTGGCGAAACCTGCCAGCGCCTCGTCCACCGAATTGTCCACGACTTCCTGCACCAGATGATTGGGGCGGGTGGTATCGGTGTACATGCCGGGCCGGCGGCGCACCGGTTCCAGGCCGGTCAGCACTTCGATGTCTGCGGCGTTGTAGCGGGTATTGGCAGGCATGGCGGGAGAAACGGCGGGTCAGCTCCGCAGCATGGCGAAGTGCGGCGGGAGGGTCAATGCGGAAGAGCCATCCGGTCCGCCGAAATCGGTTCAGCTTCCGGACTGGGACGTACGCAGATGATGCGCACGCGCCAACGAGGGGGCGCGCCAATCAAAACACTCCAGGAGTAACAATCATGCGCAAGCTCATTCTCCCGGCGTTGATCGCCGTGGCGTTCTCACTGCCTGCCTTCGCGCAGGACACCAGCGCGCCGGCGTCGGCTTCCACCGCCAGCAACGCGATGTCGTCCTCCAGCAGCGGCATGTCCTCGCAGAGCAGCACCAAGAGCACCAAGCATCACAGCAAGCATCATCATCACAAGAAGGCGGCTGCAAGCTCCTCCAGCAGCGCAACCCCGATGTCGTCTTCCAGCGGCGGCTGAGTCTTCCAAAGTTTCGCTGCGGATCTGAACGCCCCGGATCTCCGGGGCGTTTTTTGTTGCGCGTTACGAATTCGTTGTCGCCGGCTGTATCGATCATGAAAGGGGATTTGAAAATTCAGCCTTGGTTTGTTACTGCCTTCCGACGATGTGTATGCGGAATGTTGTTGAAGCCGCATCGCGATTCTTTCATCCCCACAGGAGTTTCACCATGCGCAAGCTCATTCTCCCGGCATTGATTGCGGCCGCGTTCGCCGTGCCGGCGTTCGCCCAGGACGCGCAAACCCAGAGCACCACGACCACCACGCAACAGGCAGCCACGCCGGTGGTTTCCAGCGATGTCCAGCAGCAAAGCTCCACGACCACCAGCGCGACGGATCCCGTCACCGGCGCGGTGACGACGCGCACGGACACCTCGACCGGCACGCAGGATGCGGCACCCCCACCGCAAAGCGATACGCAGGTGCAGGAGAGCAGCAGTACCTCGACCAATCCGGTAACCGGCGCCACGACAACCGAGTCGACCAAGACCGTCACCAAGCATCATCGTCATCATCACCACGCCAAGGCTTCGACGACTACCAGCACCACGACCGGTGCCAATGGCACCAGCACCAGCACTTCGGTGTCTAGCGAACCCGCGGCGAACGGCAGCACGAACAGCTCCACGACGACAACCACTACTTCGCAGCCGACTTCGTCTTCGTCGGGTGGGTGAGAAGTAGCGCTTGCGACATGCTTTGAATGGCATGTCGCGCTACTTCGAACGGGCGGACATGGATGTCCGCACCGGCGCCATGCACCAGGGATGGTTGCTTGCCTGTGATCTGTCGACGCCCCGGACTCCGGGGCGTTTTTTTATTGCGAGCCAGCGAGCGGCGCGCAGCGCTCGGCAAGCCAAGCGCGATCCGCTGCATCGTCCAGCAGCGGCTCCAGTTCTTCGCGCACGCGTGCGTGGTACGAATCCAGCCAGGCGATTTCCGATCGGTCGAGAAATGCGCGATCCAGCAACCGCGTATCGATCGGGCACAAGGTCAACGTTTCGAAGCCTAAGAATTCGCCGAACTCGGTTTGCTCCGCAAGAATCGTCGTGACCAAATTTTCGATGCGCACGCCGTGGCGACCTGGTTTGTAGATTCCGGGTTCGATCGAAGTGATCATGCCGACATCCAGCGCCTCCAGATGGGAGTGCGATCGCGGAGGACGGATCGCCTGCGGGCCTTCGTGCACGTTCAAGCAATAGCCGACGCCATGTCCGGTGCCGTGGCCGTAATCCACACCGGATGCCCAGATCGGCGCGCGCGCCAGCGCATCAAGCTGTTGCCCCGATACGCCGCGCGGGAACTTCGCGCGCGACAAGGCGATCACGCCTTTTAATACCAGCGTCACATCGCGGCGTTGTTCCTCGGTCGTTTCGCCCAGCGCCCACATCCGCGTGATGTCCGTGGTGCCGCCCAGATATTGCGCGCCGGAGTCGATCAGCAGCATCCCGAGCGGTTTCAGTTCCGCATGCGATTCGGGAGTCGCGCGGTAATGCGGCAGGGCGGCATTGGCCTGATATCCGGCGATGGTGGCGAAGCTCTCGCTGATAAAGTCGGGTTGTTGCGAACGCAGTTCGCGCAGCTTTGTATCCACATCGAGTTCGGTGATCCTTTCACCACGCGACAGCGTTTCCTCGATCCAGCGCGCGCCGCGCACCAGCGCCACGCCGTCGCGGCGCATCGCCTCGCGCACTTGAGCAAGCTCCGCGTCGCTCTTGCGCGCTTTCATCGAGGAGATCGGGCTTGACGCTTCGATCAGCGTCACGTGATCGGGAATCGCATGCGCGATTGTGGCGGAAACCTGCACGGGTGCGAGCAGCAATTTCGTATCGGCCGGTGTCGCGGCGAGCGCGGCGCCGATCGATTCATAGGCCGCGAGCCGAACGCCTTCCGCCTGCAATCGCCGCTGCAAAGCCGCATCGAGTTTCGATGCGTCGACGAACAGCGCTGCGCCATCGCCGCCGATCAACAGATGCGCCAGGAACACCGGATTGTATTCGACGTCGGAGCCGCGCAGGTTCAACACCCACGCGATCTCGTCCAATGCGGAAACGAGATGATGCGTGGCGCCGTATTCGCCCATTGTCGTGCGCACCGCGGCGAGCTTCTCCGCGCGCGTGCGAATTGCATATCCGGGCAGATGTTCGAACACTGGCGCGCGCGGTAACGATGGACGATCGCTCCAGACTTGGGCGGGCAAGTCTTCTTCGATCAGTTTCGCACCGCGCCGCTCCAGTTGCTCGCGCAGCGACCGCTCGGATGCCAGCGACAGCGTGTCCGCCGCGCAAGCGACGTGATCGCCTTCGCGTACATGCTCGCACAACCAGCCGACGTGTTCGGGCGTGTGCGGCACGTTGAGTTTCATCAGCTCGATGCCGCTGCCGACAAGCTGCCGCTGCGCCTGTTCGAAATAGCGCGAGTCGGTCCATAACCCGGCGAAATCCGTGCCGACCACCAGCGTGCCGGCCGAGCCGGTGAAGCCGGACAGCCATTCGCGCGCGCGCCAGTGTTCCGGCAGATATTCGGACAAATGCGGATCGGCAGTCGGCACGATGCAATACGCGATGTTGCGCTCGCGAATCAGTTTGCGCAGCGCGGCGAGGCGTTGGGGAATGGTCGAGCGCATCGGACGATGCTATCAGCCGTGAATCGTCAACGTGAGCCGTGATCGTTGGGCGCCCGCCGATTTCCGGATCACGGTTCACGGCTGGCGGCTCACGTGTAAAATGCCGCTTTCCGGAAGTGGTCATTCCATGACTCCCCTGATTTTCGTCACCGGCGGCGTGGTGTCTTCCCTGGGCAAGGGCATCGCGTCGGCCTCGCTCGCATCCATCCTCGAAGCGCGCGGCCTCAACGTCACATTGATGAAGCTGGATCCCTACATCAACGTGGATCCCGGCACCATGAGCCCGTTCCAGCACGGCGAGGTGTACGTCACCGACGACGGCGCGGAAACCGATCTGGACTTGGGCCACTACGAACGTTTCGTGCGCACGCGATTGAGCGGCAAGAATTCGATCACCACCGGCAAGATCTACGAAGCGGTGATCCGCAAGGAGCGCCGCGGCGATTATCTCGGCGCGACGGTGCAGGTGATCCCGCACATCACCGACCAGATCAAACACGTAATCGACGAGGCCACGCGCGGTTTCGACGTGGCGCTGGTGGAGATCGGCGGTACGGTCGGCGACATCGAATCGCAGCCGTTCCTAGAGGCCGCGCGCCAATTGCGCATCGAACACGCCGACAAGGTGCTGTTCCTGCACTTGACGCTGGTGCCATACATCAAGGCCGCAGGCGAGATCAAGACCAAGCCCACGCAGCATTCGGTGAAGGAATTGCGCGCGCTCGGTATCCAGCCGGACATTTTGTTATGCCGTTGCGAGGAACCGCTGCCGGAATCCGACCGCCGCAAGATCGCGCTGTTCACCAACGTGCCGGAGAACGCCGTGATCAGCGCCATCGACGTGGATGTGATCTACAAGCTGCCGCTGTGGCTGCATTCGCAGAAACTGGACGACATCGTAGTCGAGCGCCTGCGTCTCGACGCCAAACCGACAGACCTGTCGCAATGGCGTCGTACTGTGGACGCGGTCGAACATCCGAAAGACGAAGTACGCATCGCCATCGTCGGCAAGTACGTCGAACACAAGGACGCATACAAGTCGCTGGGCGAGGCGCTGCGCCACGGCGGCATCCACAACAGCGCGCGCGTGCAACTGGACTGGCTGGATTCCGAAGAGATCGAATCGCGTGGCGCGGAAGCGGTGCTGCGCGGTGCCGATGCGATTCTTGTGCCCGGCGGTTTCGGCAAACGCGGTTTCGAAGGCAAAATTCTCGCCGCAAAATACGCGCGCGAAGCCGGTGTGCCGTACTTCGGTATCTGCTATGGCATGCACGCGGCAGTGATCGAATTCGCGCGCGACGTGGCGGGACTGGCCGGCGCCAATTCCACCGAGAACGATCGGCACTGCGCGGAACCCGTGATTGCGCTGATCACCGAGTGGACGCAAGGCGAGGGCGACGTGCAGCGCCGCGACGAATCCTCCGATCTCGGCGGCACCATGCGGCTGGGCGCACAGGAATGTCACCTGAAAGCCGGAACGATCTCGCGGGAGTTGTACGGCAGCGAGGTGATTCGGGAACGCCACCGCCACCGCTACGAATTCAACAACCGCTATCGCGAGCGGTTCGAGAAACTCGGGCTGGTGATCGCCGGATTGTCCAATGACGATTTGGTCGAAATAATCGAACTGCCACAGCAGAAACATCCGTGGTTTGTCGCCTGCCAGTTCCATCCGGAGTTCACTTCCACGCCGCGCGAGGGACACCCGCTGTTCTCCGGCTTCGTGCGCGCCGCGCGCGAGTACAAGGCGATGCGCGAGGCGCCGAGATTGGCAAAGGAAGCGGTGGGGTGAGGCGCTACGATTTTTCCCTTCCCCCGCTTGCGGGTACAGCCGCCATCTATGGCGAAGAGCTCCGTGGTGCCCGTAGGGCGGATGGGGGGAGATCCGCATGAACCTCTGCGGCTTCGACGTCGGCCTCGACCGGCCGTTTTTCCTGATCGCCGGTCCCTGCGTGGTCGAATCGGGAGCGCTGCAGCTCGACACCGCCGGCACGCTGAAGGAAATCACGGGCAAGCTCGGCATTCCTTTCATCTTCAAGTCCAGCTTCGACAAGGCCAACCGCACTTCGGAGAAAAGTTTCCGCGGACTCGGCATGGAAGAGGGGTTGCGCATTCTTTCCGAAGTGAAGAAACAGATCGGTGTGCCGGTGCTGACCGATGTGCACGAATACACGCCGCTCGCGGAAGTCGCGTCCGTCGTGGATGTGTTGCAGACGCCGGCCTTCCTCTGCCGCCAGACCGACTTCATCCACAACGTGTGCAGCGCGGGCAAGCCGGTCAATATCAAGAAGGGCCAGTTCCTCTCGCCCTGGGACATGAAGAACGTGGTCGAGAAGGCGCGCTCGACCGGCAACCAGCAAATCCTGGTCTGCGAGCGCGGCGCGAGCTTCGGCTACAACAATCTCGTGTCCGACATGCGTTCGCTGGCCGTGATGCGCGAAACGAATTGTCCGGTGGTGTTCGACGCCACGCATTCGGTGCAGTTACCGGGCGGGCAGGGCAGCAAGTCCGGAGGCCAGCGCGAATTCGTGCCGGTGCTGGCGCGCGCTGCGGTCGCGGTCGGAATCAGCGGCCTTTTCATGGAAACGCATCCCGATCCGGAACATGCGCTGTCGGACGGGCCGAATGCGTGGCCGCTGGGGAAGATGGAGGGGCTGCTGGAAACGCTGAAGGCACTGGACGTGGTGGCCAAGAACCCGGAGATGGGGGATGGGTAGCGGGGGCGCGCTCCCGCAATGCCTCTGCATACTTGAAGGTCGACACGACCGTCCGGCCGGTTGTTATTGCGCCCCCACTGCCCGCCCCCAATCCCGCTTTTGAACGAAATCGGATAAAGGAAAACTGGCGCATTCATGAGCACCCTAATCCAATCCATCCACGCCCGCGAAATCCTCGACAGCCGTGGCAATCCCACGCTCGAAGCGGAAGTCACGCTGGCCGACGGTTCGTTCGGCCGCGCAGCGGTGCCGAGCGGCGCGTCGACGGGCACACGCGAAGCGGTGGAACTGCGCGACGGCGACAAGTCGCGTTATCTGGGCAAGGGCGTGCGCAAGGCGGTCGAGAACGTCAACGCCATGATCGCTAACGCGCTGCGCGGTTTCGATGCGGCGGATCAGAAAGGCCTCGACGGAAAACTGATCGCGCTGGACGGCACGCCGAACAAATCGAAGCTGGGGGCGAATGCGACATTGGGCGTTTCGATGGCTGTAGCCCACGCAATGGCCGCATCCCGTCATGAGCCGTTGTGGCGCTATCTCGCTTCCCGTCTCCCGTCTCCCGTTTCCCCGCACTTGCCCGTTCCCATGATGAACGTGATCAACGGCGGCGTGCACGCCGACAATCCGCTCGACATGCAGGAATTCATGCTGATGCCGGCGGGTTTCGATCGTTTTTCCGAAGCGCTGCGCGCAGGCGTCGAATGCTTCCACGCACTGAAAGGACAACTGAAAAAGCGCGGCTTCAACACGGCCGTCGGCGATGAAGGCGGGTTCGCGCCCGCGTTGCGTTCGCACGAGGAAGCGATCGAGGTGATCCTGGAAGCGATCGATGCTGCGGGCTACAAAGCGGGAAAACAAATCTGGATCGCATTGGATCCCGCATCTTCGGAATTCTTCGAAGACGGCGTGTACGACCTGAAAGGCGAGAACCGCAAGCTCGATGCCGCCGGCATGGTCGAGCTGTACGCCGGCTGGTGCGCGAAATATCCGATCATCAGCATCGAGGACGGTCTGGCCGAGGGCGACCAAGCCGGCTGGAAGCTGATCACGGAGAAACTCGGCAAGCAGGTGCAACTGGTCGGCGACGATCTGTTCGTCACCAATCCTTCCATCTTCAAGGAAGGCATCGCCAACCACATCGCCAACGCGAT